>CAZGDJ010000007.1:0-21858 GCA_964524635.1 uncultured Rikenella sp.
CACCCGGTAAAGGTCATTGACAGGCCATATATGCCCTCTTATGAGAGGATGAAAGCTAAACCTTTCGTTCTGATAGATTGTTTGTATGGTTTTGCATGCAACCCATGTCAGTTTGCATGCCCCCACGGAGCAATTACTAAAATATCTTCAGATACTGTTCCGGCCATTGACTTCGACAAATGCATCGGGTGTATGCAATGCGTTTACCAATGCCCAGGCCTTGCAATATTCGGATACAATCTGAGCAAGAACCAGCTTTTCCTTCCGATAGAGTATAATGCTGAAGAAGGTCAGATAGTCTTCCTGGTTGACAATAACGGTAAAAAACTCGGCAAAGGTATAATTGAAAAAATCCTCGTCAAAAATAATAAGACCAACATTGCCCGGGTCAAGGCAACAGATACTAATGGCAATAGTCTTACTGATGTCAGAGGCTTCATAATTGAGAATAATTACCCTGATGAGATTGATTATAAGCCTGTTGTTGATATAGCAACAGAAGAGTATATATGTCATTGCGATGATGTCAGACTTGATGAAATTCTGGCAATAATAGGTGACCGCAAATTCATTTCTGTTGATGAAGTCAAGCATACCACCCGCCTTGGTATGGGACCTTGCCGGGGAAGAAGATGTATCAAACGTCTTTCACAGCAGCTCAGGCCCCGGGGTATTGAGCTGATAGGCGAGGCCACTCCGCGTGCGCCACTCTCTAACCAGATTTCGATGGGTGAAATGTATCCATCAGATAAACATGAAGTTATTGTTACCAAAGGAAACAGGAAAAAAATTAAGGCAGGTGCTGTCATTGCCGGAGGGGGCATATGCGGAAGTGCACTGTTTCGCTATCTCGCCGAAGAAGGTATTAAACCCATCCTTGTCAACTATGACAGGGGATCTTCGTGGAGAAATATTGCCGGTGGCAGACCTAACTTCAGCGTGCCGGAGCTTTCGGATATTGCACGTCATAACCTTGAATTGTTTAAAGACCTTCAGAACCGCGGGAACATCAATTTACGGATGATCACCTACGTTACCTTTGCACATGACGCTGATATGCTTAAAGCACTGGAAGCTTCCCTTGCATGGTCTGATGCAGAGATGATCTCCCCTTCATTATTCAACTCACGCATTGCACCAGGCTTAAATCCAAATCTGAAGGAGATGTACCTTGCTGCTCAGATCAGTCGCAACTGCTGGCAGGCAACTCCCGGAAGAGCTATTGACCTGATACGCAGACTGGGTAAAGAAGCAGGAGGTATTATTGAGGAGGATTGCAGGGTGACCGACGTTGAAAAAAGAGGAAACAGCTATAACGTTTTCGTAATGAATCATGATGGTCAGTATTTGGAATACGAGACCCCTCTGTTCATCAATGCTTTAGGATCAGAAGGTGACACCTTTGCCCGTAAGCTTGGACTTGTGACCGGGACTTATCCTGTAAGACACCAGGCTTTTATCACACGAAGGCTGCCATGGCTTGGGGCAAACAACACCCCATTGCCGATGCTTATTGACCGGCGCAGGTATAAAGGCTTCGTCGCAGTATACGGACAGCAGCTTGCTGAGACCGGGCAGGTAATAGGATGTGCATCACCTGCAATAGATGCTGCTGAAGCCGGCAAGAATATTAAAGTGAACACCCAAGATTTCATGCATATCGTTTCTGAATTATTTGTCAACTGGCTCCCTGAGTTATCTTCTGCCGGCCTTCAATCAATCTGGAGCGGGTATTACACAGAACCAAGAATGATCATTGACCCTGAACATGGTCTCTTTCTCGGTCTTCGCGGTCAGGGATTCATGCTGGGTCAATATCTCGCCAGACTATATGCTGACAAACTCCTGGGTCGTCATGTCCCTGAATATTTTGGCAGACTTTCAATTACGGGTGACGGCATGCCGGAAAAAGCTTTCAAATAGGTCTTGAATTTATTAAGCTGCTAGACTATTTGTGTTTTTGTTTTTTATATTTGCAGCAATTTTAAAATAACCATGCATGTTTAATAGATTTATTGCTTCAATACTTCCATACTTTCCAAAGAAACTAATCTGGATTTTTTCCCGTTCTTATATTTCCGGTGAAACAATTGCTGACGCCATGAAGGTCTCAAAGGATCTTAATGCAAATGGCATACGTGTAACTCTTGATGTACTGGGTGAATTCATTAAATCGCTTGAAGAAGCTGAAGAGAACAAAAAAGAATATCTTGAACTTATTGAAGAAACGCAGAGATGTGGCATCAATGGTAACTTCTCGCTCAAACCCACAAGCTTCGGGTTGCTTATAGATAAGGAGAAATGCTATAAGCTTATGAGAGAGATAGTTGCAAAGGCTGCTGAGCATAACAACTTTTGCAGGATAGACATGGAAGATTCTCCCTGCACTGATATGGAGATTGACCTTTACAGGCGTCTTCATGCTGATTTTCCGAAGAATGTCGGACTTGTGATTCAGGCCTACCTTAAACGCACATACAACGATATTGAGAAGATGCTCGACATGAACACTCCGGAAGTACCCACAAACTTCAGGTTATGCAAGGGAATTTATGTCGAATCACCAGAGATTGCATATAAAAAATATGAGGAAATCAACCTGCACTATCTCGAGGATCTTGAATTCATGTTCAGGAACAAAATATATGTTGGCATAGCTACTCATGATAAACATCTGGTTTCAGGTGCATTTGAGCTGATTAAAAAATATGACGTGCCTAAAAATATGTACGAATTTCAGATGCTTTACGGTGTAACACCAAGATTACGGCATAGCATTGTGGAAGGAGGTCATGAAATGAGGGTTTATGTTCCCTTCGGCACTAAATGGTTTGGCTACTCAACCCGCCGCCTGAAAGAGAATCCAAAAATGGCGAGCCACATTATCAAGGCGATATTTGTTAAGGGGTAGGAAAGGCAAAAGGCAAAAGTGAAAAAAGAAAGAACCCGGAGATTCCGGGTTTATTTTTTTCTTTTGCCGTAGATCAGTGAGTCATGTATGGCTCTAATCTGCTGAATTTCTTTTGGTGAGATATAAGGTTGCGGAGCCACAGGCTCTTCAGGAGGGCCCTTAGCCAATAAATAAATCATTGGCAGAAGAGTCAGCGGACTAAAAGAAACCATTGCACTTGAGGGTATGCCACCTTTCTCAATAGCATCCATTTGTTGCTGGCTGCGTAACAACTCATAGTTGGAATCCGGATCACCAAGCTTATTGACACCTGTCAGACCCTGATATGCAGATACTCTGAGGTTGTAGATTGCATTAGCAGTCTCATGGTCCGGACCAGAGCTTCTGGAAAACATTTCAGTTTTAAGGCCGCCTAGTCGTGGCAGAACCACAACATCAGGTATAACAAGTGTATCAGCAGTCATAAAAATGCCAGCTGTATACTCATTTGCATACAATGAATCAGCTATGACCATAAAGGCATCTTTGTATCCTATACATGTAAACCTTACAGTGTCATACGGATGAGCATAGAACGAAAACATCCCTTTGACATCTGCTGCTCCTGTTGTTTTACCGCCAACAGCGAAATGAGCTCCATACAAAGGCTCCCTTGTGTCAGAATCAAGAACAACTCCGTGAAACAGAATGGTTGAAGGCTGCTGACCTGAAATATACAAAGAGTGAGAAAAAGAAAAAAAGATAGTTATGATGATACTGCCGCGAAGACCTTTACTTACTGATAATGATCTCCTCAAGAGTTCTTTTAGGTACATGATGAACATGTTTTTCATCTCTCCAGTACTTTACATCATTTTTCTGTATAGTCTCAAGGACTACCTTTTCAACCGGCTTGCCAAGAGCCAGAACAAGAAGGATCTCATACTGGAGAGGAATCTCCAGAATCCCCCTTAGTTTCTCCTTCTTTATGGAGGCTATCATGCATCCTCCCAGACCCTCTTCAGTTGCGCCCAGCATTATGCTCTGTGCAGCAATGCCGGGATCAATACCAAAAGTATCAGATATCTCTTTATCACCGAGAATGATAATATACGCTGAAGGTCTCTCATCAGGATCAGGACCTTCCCATGTGGTAAGATAACCTGCCCATGCCAGACATGAATAGACCAATTTGCATTTCTCAGGGTCGTTTATAAGAATATACTTTAATGGCTGCCTGTTAGCCCCTGAAGCTGAATTCCTTGCAAGATCAACAAGGGAGACAAGAGTGTCTGTTTCAATCTTATACCTGGGATCAAACCTGCGGAAGCTTCTTGTCTTTTCTATAAGTTGTCTGAGATTCATTTTTGAATAGTTTTGCGCAAAGATACAAAAATGGGGCTTTGGTCCTAACTTATAAGAAAGATGCGTTCAGGAACAGGGCTGATGATGCTTCTCTCAGATGCAACAGCGTACATCTTATTAACTGCGGCTCTACCCTCAATTCCTAATGAGAGTGAAAAATCATTTACATAGAGACTTATGTGTTCTTTCATAACTTCAGTGCTTATCTCGGTTGCGTTTTTCTTAATGAAATTATATGAGTCAGCAGGGTTTTTGAAGGCGTATTCAAGGCTTCTTCGTATAGACCTGTTCACTTTCAGGGCAATGTCTTCCCTTACATTTCGGTGAATAACTATACCACCAAGAGGTATAGGCATTCCCGTCAGTGTATCCCATAACTTGCCAGTGTCAGCTACCTCCCTGAGTCCCAGAGCCTTAAAAGTAAATCTGGTTTCATGAATGATCAGCCCGGCATCAGCTTCCCCTGAAAGTACTGCATCCGGAATGTCGGAAAAAAGATATTCATGCTTACGGGTAGCTTCAGGCCAGAAAATACTGAAGAGAAGATTGGCTGTTGTATATTTCCCCGGAATAGCTATCATGGCTTCTTTAAGCTCATCAGGATAGATCTTGCGATGGCTTATAACCAGTGGCCCATTGTTCCTGCCCAGAGCACTGCCTGAATCAAGAAGCAGGTAATTGTCAGCCGAATAGGCATAAGCATGATAGCTCATTTTTGTCACGTCCACCGATCCGCTGAGAGCTCTTTGATTAAGCTCCTCAACATCAGCAAGAAACCAATCATATTCAATGCCCTCGGTATCAACCCTGTTATGGATCAAGGCTTCAAAGATGAAGGTGTCGTTGGGACAGGGAGAGAATCCAAGTGTGAGTTTCATATCGTGCTGATGAGCTTAAAAGTATTGTCCATTGCGACTTCAAGGTTCTTAAGTGCCAGGGAGATATTCCATTTGCTGAGGTCTCGCGGTTCGACCTTATTTGATACTGCCCTCAGTGAAAAATACTCAGTTTTGTGCATGGCACAGATATATGAAAACCACGCGCCTTCCATAGTTTCAATTTCAGGATTCCAGGCTTTTAATATCCGGCTAATCACTTCAGAAGAACCCGAAGCCATGTTCACTGTTGCAGCTGTTACAGGTCTGAAAATATTCTGCAAAGCTCTTGTCCATTTGTTGCAGCAAATTATGCGTCCCTGTGAAAAGGGCTGCCTGTCAGGATCAGCAAGGTTTGCGCTGAAAATGGAGATAAATGATCCGTTATTATCGACACCCATATCTGCAAAGCAATCAGACACTGGCAAGACAACATCACCCGGCTCTATTGACTGAATGTAACTCCCTGCAATTCCGGCATTAATCACCAGGGGCGGAACTCCTCCTTCGGAAAACCTTTTCTGTAAGGCCCAAGACATAGCCATTCCTCCTACTCCAGTCACAAGTATTTCGGTTTCACCTGCTGACCTCTTCATAGCTTGGCTGACAGCATTAGCTTCAGAAGGGTGAGCAACTACAACCAGTATCTCTTCCTTTGCGGAGTTCATAATCAACTAGTATAACATTAGGATAAATATATTGTTTTTAAGGAATAAAATGGTGATTTTTACCATATCAATTACTTGCAATAACATGATCTACCTCACAAGAAGAGAACGATTCAGCTCAGCTCACCGCATGTTTCGCGAAGAACTAAGCGATGAGGAAAACTTTCACCTGTATGGAAAATGCTCCAATCCTCTCTGGCATGGTCATAATTATATACTATATGTGACAGTTAAGGGAGAACCGGACCCCAAAGCAGGATATTTCATGAACGCTAACAGGCTTAAGGAAATTATTGCAGAAAAGATAATATCAAAACTTGACCACCGTAATATGAACCTGGAGACGGACTTCATGAAAGGCAAGGTCGCAACCACCGAAAACCTGGCACAAAGCATCTGGAAAGAACTGGAGAATAGTATCATAGCTGAAGGTGCAATACTTCACTGTGTAAAAATTGAAGAGACAGAAAATAACTCGGTTGAATATTATGGATAATATGGAACGATTGAATGATGGCAGCGGCATGCTGAACGATGGCTATAATAAAATTGAAAGGTGGGATCCCGACACTATCAAAGAAATAGCTGAGTATTACCACCGGATACTTAAGCTGCTCGGAGAAGACCCGGAAAGAGAAGGATTGCTTAAAACTCCTGAGAGAGTTGCCAAAGCCTTAAGCTTTCTAACAAGAGGATATGGTCAAAAACCGGAAGAGATACTTCGAAGTGCCATGTTCAGGGAAGAATACCGGCAGATGGTTATTGTAAAGGATATTGATATCTACTCAATGTGTGAACACCATATGCTTCCGTTCTTTGGTAAAGCTCATGTGGCATATATCCCGGATGGTTATATTACAGGTCTTAGCAAGATTGCCAGAGTGGTTGAGACATACGCTGCAAGGCTGCAGGTACAGGAGAGACTTACCACTCAGATCCGTAACTGCATTCAGGAGAACCTGAAGCCTTTGGGAGTGGCAGTAGTCATCGAGGCGCAGCATATGTGCATGCAGATAAGGGGAGTACAGAAACAAAACTCCGTTACAACAACTTCTGCATTTACCGGTTGCTTTCTTTCTAACCTGAATACAAGGGAGGAATTTATTCATCTGATAGGCAGTAAGTTACACTGATTGACATCTTATAAGTCCAGCCCTTTTGCACTTAAATAGCCATTTTGTGTATTTTTGGATTTCAAAAAAAATGAGATCATGAAAGCATTTGTATTCCCCGGACAAGGTGCCCAGTATCCTGGCATGGGCAAAGAGTTATATGACAAGTTTACGATTGCCCGTGATATGTTTGAAAAAGCCAATGAGCAGCTTGGATTTCGGATAACAGATGTCATGTTTGCAGGAAGTGAGGATGAACTAAGGCAAACAAAAGTTACTCAGCCGGCTGTTTTTCTGCATTCAGTTATTCTTGCTGCCGTCATGGAGAAGGAATTCAAACCTGAGATGGTAGCCGGACATTCACTGGGTGAAATATCAGCTCTTGTGGCCTCCGGAGCGCTCTCTTTCGAGAGTGGTTTGAAACTGGTATCAGAAAGGGCAATGGCCATGCAAAAAGCCTGTGAGATAACTCCGTCAACAATGGCAGCTATCCTTGGATTGGAAGATGCTATTGTTGAAGATGTCTGCAGGTCAATTGATGATATTGTTGTGCCAGCTAACTATAACAGCCCGGGTCAGATAGTCATTTCAGGTACCATTTCAGGAATAAACAAAGCCATTGAAAAGCTTAAAACTCTTGGGGCTAAGCGTGCACTGCCTCTTTCAGTAAGCGGAGCATTTCACTCACCCTGCATGGAACCTGCAAAGCTGGAGCTTGAAGCAGCTATAAGAAGTACTCATTTTGACAGACCGGTATGCTCTGTATATCAGAATGTTACAGCAATGGCTTCATTTGATCCGCAACAGATAATTGTTAACCTTGTAGCTCAGCTTACGTCTCCTGTCAGGTGGACCCAAATAATCAGGAGCATGGTAAATGACGGTGCTACAGAATTTACTGAAGTGGGGCCCGGTAATGTTCTTCAGGGTTTGATAAAGAAGATATCTCCTGCTTCTGCGATCTCGGCAGCAACAGTATAACGTCAGGCTGCCTAAAGAATCTGCTATTGTCCTGTTGATATAACTGCCATTCCTTTCTTGCCATCCATACGGATGTGCAATGGATTCTCAAACCTTATATGCCTGAAATACTTGCCTTTTTTTATTGCCTTCTGTTTTCTTAGCACATCCCACTTTATCGTGCCATCCGTGGCATTCTGGTTAACAGAAAAATAACCAATATTCATTGATGTCACATTATGGAAGAAATGAGATCCGAGTGAAGCATCGGTATGGAAATTCGATAGCCCTATCTCGATAATCACCCTGGCATTTGAAATCTGTGCCCAGATAACGGGAATGCCGAGGAACCTGTCACGGGTACCCCATCTTCCGGGTCCTATCAGCACATACCTCCGGCTTTCATCTATCATCTTCCTGTTGAAGCGTTCTATCTCATCTACCATTTCAGCAGTTTGGAGGTTGTTGAATTTATCGGGTTCGAGATAGATAAGATCATAAATGTCGTTTATTTCTCCGTTGCCCATACTCTTTGTTGAAACAAGCAGCATGTCATCAGTATAAACGCTGTCAGGGTCAATTGAATATCCTGCACCGCTGCCTACAAGCGGTTTTATCTGAAGCAGATAAAAGCATGCCTTTCCATCTTCATCTTTTGTCAGGTCAACGGCAAACTCAATCTCAACAGGAGTGCCCAGCGCCTCCTTAACAACATCCAGAACAACCCTGAGTGTTGAAGCAAGAGGGATGTAATCATATTTCAGGATATTGGCAAAATTAATAATTCTTGGACCTGGCAGATCAAGACCCGGATTAAGAGTCTCATTATCAATGCTTAGAACTGAAGCACAATGTTTTAATGTGCCATGCTGTTCCGCTTTGGCAATATCAACCGCCACCAATGCAGCATTTTCTCCTTTAAGGAGATCAGGATTTGACCTCCTCATATCAATAGCATAGAATTGTCTCTGCGAGTTTTTTGACAGGTCTTCAAACGAAACCACGTCAATATCAGGATAGGCAGGGGTAAACCTGAAGGTATTTTCTCCTTCAAGAACATATTGTCCTAAGCCTACGGCTATTGCAGCAAAACCATCCTGCGGGGTCATACGGGCTACAGGATAGAAGTTAAATGACATTGCCGAACCGCTTATATGCGGATAAAATACATCTCCATGCCTGCCACCTACAACAGTCTGTATCACAACCGCCATTTTTTCCTGCTCAATCTTGTGGCCTATTGCCTCAAAATATGTACGGGCATTATCTGAATAAATTGAAGAAAAAACCAGCTTGATAGCATCTGTCAGCTGCAAAAACCTTTTTTCAGGATCAGAGCTGTTATTTGGAAGGATATATGTTCCGAAAACGCCTGAAAACGGTTGACTCATTGAGTCTTCAAAAAGACTTGAGGACCTTACTGCCAGTGGTTTGTTGAAATGCTTTGACAAAATCCTCAGTTTCTTTTCAAGTGGAAAGCTCAAATGTCCCTGCAAGAAGAGTTTCTGAAGTTCCGTGAAGTTTCTTTCTGTCTTCACACTCTCCCAGAGATGATTAGTCTCCATAAAAATATCAAACTCATCTGTGCCAATAATTGCTGTTACTGGTGTCTTAATATTTATATCAGGAAGCAGTCGTCCAAGGTCAAAACTGTAAATCAGTGTGTTTATGAATGCCAGGCCACGGCCCTTCCCTCCCAGCGATCCTCCGGCCATACTGACAACGTTGGTTTCATCAATGACCGCAGATTCGTCAAAGCTGACTATTTTGCCTTTGTTCATCTCGCGCCTTCGTTTGCGGATGACGTCTATCAGGTACTCTCTTACCTCTGTGAGGCTGCCAAAATCAGATATCTTCACCGGATTTATCATTTTGGCAATCACCACCTCACCCCTGGCCATCAGCCACAGGGAGAAATGGTTTTTCATGGCATGATATGCAAGAGAATCTTCAGGTATGGTTTTAAGATATGCCTCAAATTCCTTCATTGATTTCGCCACCGCTATCTTACGGCCCCTGGTATCGCGGTAAACAAAGTGTCCAAAACCAAGATAATAGGTTATAAACGATTTAAGATCCTGCAGCAGACTTTCCGAGTTCTTGTTAATAAAGTCCGATTTCAGAATATCGGCATACTTGACATTACCTGAGTCTGATGATTGCAGGACGGTCGGAAGATTTGGAAAGTCCTTTTTTATTTGTTGTATAAAGTCAAATCCTGCAGTGTCAAGAAGAACGCCATTTTTAGGGAACCTCATGTCAGATATTACGCCGAGGAGGCAATCCTTATAGCTTTCATAGATGGAAATTGCCTCTTCATAGGTGGTAGCCAGGAGTATCTTTGGTCTTGCCCTGATCTTCAATACTTTATATAACTCATCTGTTGAGACATCTTCAATCAGGTTTTTGGTCTGCTCCATAACCAGGTTATAGAGCATCGGGACATATTTTGAATAATAGTCAGCAGAGTCCTCAATAAGAAGTATAACCCTGGTCAGTCCTTTTTTTGTGTCATTATCAACGTTGACCTTATCCTCAAGGAGCTTGACCATTGCAAAAAATACCTTTGACTCTCCGGTCCAGACAAAATAATTATCAAAAGGGATGCCTGTATTTTTCCTGTTCTGCACATAGGCGATGTCCGCCGGGCTATTAATTAGCAGATATATAGGGATATAAGGATATCGGTCTTTAATTTTGCGGCATAATACCATCGGGGTTTCCTTGTCAGCACCAACCATGATTATGATCATATCATAATGCCGGGCCTTTAACCTGCTGAACGCTTCTCCTTCACCTGATACCCCGGTCACTCTTGGAATAGAAGTAAGATTAAGCTGATGATATTCACCAAGCATATGATCAGAAAAACGACCTTCGCCTTCAATTGCATAAGTATCGTAAAGGCTGGCAACCAGAAGTATCTCTTTAACCATAAAAGGCATAAGATCATGGAAAACGTCTCTTTCAGCGTTATGGCGGTCAAGGAACTTCTGCAGAAGCTTCCTGCTTGAAGAATCGCCGTCATCTTCAACATTTTCACCATCAGAATTATCTGATTTTACTTTGTCACGGGTCTTATAGCTATTGACATAACCGGTCAGAAGACTCGAGACATTTCTCAGCAGGTCTCGTTCTTCCTTAAGGAAGGGGCCTTCATATTCCTCCTGGAATTCTCTCGTATAAAAAACCTCAATGGTGCCTGACATTCCGTCAATTGTTTCGAACTCCTGCAACTGTTTCCATGCAGTTTTCACGAATCCGGGAGTCCAGTATGATCTGCCCTGGTATTTTATTCTGACTACCGTGTAGTCAGGATATTGCCATGCCTCAGGTAACAGAAGGGCTATCTGCTGAAGCGTCTCATCTATCGGTTTTCCCTCACGGAGAATTGCAGTTGCACGGTTAATGCATGACAACTCCTTTAATCTCTCTTTCTGATTATGTACCGAGTGGTTTAGACCGGCCTCATTGTGAATCACTTCATCCATTATGAACAAGAGGTTAAATCAATTTTTAAAATTAATAAAAATTGATAGAAGCGCTCATACCTCTTATTCAGGGTATGTTGTGAGAATGAAAAATTGAGTGACTGAGAATGAGATAGTTACTATTCCACCTCCCATGTTGATCCATCCCTGAGAAGATCGTCAACGCATTTAATCCTTGATTTTTCTTTAACCTTTGAGATCTGCTCCGTCATAGCAGAGTCATAAGTCTGTGAATCAACTGCCCTTATTACGCCAAGGGCAACCGGATACTCCGGATATTTCATTCCGGCGAGCATGTAATGTATGCCGGGATCAGGTTCATGAGCGTCATGAACAAGAAGGTTCTTTTCTGTTATCCCTTTTTCACCCAGGTTCACAACTCTTAGCTTCAGTCCATCAAGGATAATGCCCTTGTTATTTTCCTTTCCAAAGATCATTGGTTTGCCATGGTGAAGAATAATCGTTCTGTCATCTCTGAATTCCTTATCAGTTATTGCATTATGAACTCCGTCATTAAATATTACGCAGTTCTGCAATACCTCAACCACAGATGTGCCATGGAACATTCCAGCTGCTTTGTATACTTCGGTTGAAAGCTGAAGGCTATAGTCAATTGTTCTTGCGAAGAAATGACCGCCAGCCCCGATAACAAGGCCTCCGACCTGAAATGGCTCCTCAATTGTACCGAATGGTGAGGTCTTGGTAACCAGCCCTTTCTTCGATGTAGGTGAGTATTGACCTTTTGTCAGGCCATATATCTCGTTGTTAAACAGGACAATATTAATATCGATATTTCTCCTTATCACATGAATAAAGTGATTTCCCCCGATAGCGAGAGCGTCACCATCACCGGTAATCTCCCAGACCATCAGGTCAGGATTTGACACTTTTACCCCGGAAGCAATGGCGGCAGCGCGACCATGTATACCATGGAATCCATAGGTGCTCATATAATATGGAAACCTGGAAGAACATCCGATGCCGGAAATAAATGCGTACTTCTCTTTTGAAACGCCCATTTCAGCAAGTGCTTTCTGTAAAGATACAAGTATGCCATGGTCACCGCAGCCAGGGCACCATCTAACCTCCTGATCACTCTTAAAGTCTTTTGCGGAATATTGTATTGTAGTTGGCTCGGCCATCTTATTTACCCTCCAGTAATGTTAAACAATAGTCTTTTATCTCTTTGACAGTGAATGGCATGCCCTGAATTTTATTATATTGATGATAGCGAAAATCCTGATGCTTCATCCTGAGGTAGTTGGCAAACTGTCCGTTATTCTGTTCGCAAACGACAAGCTTTTTAAAATTTGCGAAGACTTTTGCGCAGTTCTTTGGTAATGGTCTTATATAGTTGAAGTTAACGGCAGATACACTGTATCCTTCCTCCTGTAACTCATTGGCAGCCGTAAGTATATGACCGTAAGCACTTCCCCAGCCAATAATAAGAAGATCGGCTTTATTCTTGCCATTACCCAGCACCTTAAGATCAGGCACCTCGGCAACAATTCTTTCAATTTTTTCCTCTCTGACTTTAACCATGTATTCGTGGTTTTCAGGAGTATAAGAAACATTACCCTTGATTGTTTTCTCCAAACCACCAAGCCGATGTTCCATACCTGCCATACCCGGCACAGCCCACTTGCGGACCAGAGTCTTCTCATCTCTTTCATAAGGAAGATAAGGTTTGTCGGTGGAAGCAAAAGGCGCCTTAATTGCAGGCATATCTTTTACTAAAGGAATTCGCCATGGTTCTGAGCCGTTGGCAAGATAGCTGTCAGTAAGAAGGAGTACCGGCGTCATATGTTCGATAGCAATACGAGCTGCTTCGAATGCGAATTGGAAGCAATCTGAAGGCGTACTTGCAGCCAGAACCATAACCGGGCTCTCTCCATTACGTCCATATAGAGCCTGCATAAGGTCAGACTGTTCAGTTTTTGTAGGCAAACCGGTTGAAGGGCCTCCGCGCTGAACATCAATGATCACCAGAGGAAGTTCAGTCATAACAGCAAGGCCGATAGCCTCTGACTTAAGTGCCAGACCCGGGCCTGATGTCGTTGTGACTGCAAGATTACCTGTAAAACTTGCACCTATTGCAGTGCATATACCGGCAATTTCGTCTTCAGCCTGAAAACTCCTGACATTAAGTTCTTTACGTGCTGCGAGTTCTTCGAGAATACTTGTGGCAGGGGTAATAGGATATGAACCAATAAAGAGGTTAAGCCCTGATTTCTCAGCAGCGGCAAGCAGACCCCATGCTGTTGCGGTATTTCCGCTGATATTACGATATGTTCCTTTTGCAATGGGTGCCGGGTTGATCTTAAATGAGGTCAGAGCTTCTATTGTTTCTGCATAATAATAACCTGCTCTTAATACTTTCTTGTTTGCATCAGCGACCTGAGGTTTCTTTTTGAATTTCTCATCGATGTATGCTTCAGTGTATTTAAGCTTGCTGTTGAACAGCCAGTAAACCATCCCAAGGGCGAACATATTCTTTGTTTTAAGAACAGTCTTGGGATCCATATTCATATCCTTAAGGACCTCTTTTACCAGTGTTGAGATCGGAGCAGCAATCAGATTATGATGGGTCAGATTGTCTTCGGTAAATGGATCTGATTGATAACCAGCCCGCAGTATATTTTTCTCATTGAAATTATCAGAGTCATAAATGACAGTAGCGCCCTGCCTGAGCCATTTTGAGTTTGCTCTTATAGCAGCAGGATTCATTGCCACAAGAACATCAGTAAAGTCTCCCGGAGTATTTACCTGTTTCCTTCCTATATGTACCTGGAAACCGGAAACACCACCGACAGTACCCTGAGGGGCTCTTATCTCGGCAGGATAGTCCGGAAAGGTAGAGATATCATTTCCAAACAGGGCCGAGGTATTTGAAAAGAGAGTGCCGGTTAATTGCATCCCATCACCTGAGTCACCTGAGAACCTGATCACCACTTCGTCTTTTTCAATGACTTCTGGTCTTTTTCCCATGATCCTTAAATAACTTTTAACTATTTAGTCTGATAAACAAAAGTAACATTTTCAGGGAGCTAAGTTCAATAATGCCAGCATCTCTGTCCATGATTTTGATCATGTTTACACAGCAAAGATTACCATGAAATAACAGGGTTTGCCGATTAAGGTTCAATCATGAAAATCCGGGATCAGCTCCAGATATCAGCTTTCTCAAGGTTTAAACTGCCTTCAAAAAACATACGGGCAATTTTTTCAAAGTATTCGGTATAATCAGAAACAAAAAACATATCATTATCAACGGATAAACCAGAATTGATAATTTCATGTTGTTCAAGCAGTTGTTTTAATCTCACGGCTACTATCCGGGCTGAATCGACCACTTCAAGGTTAAAGTTAAAAAACCTGCTTATCTGGTTACGGATAATCGGGTAATGAGTGCAGCCAAGAATCAGGGCATCGATATCCTGTAAGCTCTTATCAGAAAGATATGTACGAATGATAGCATTACTTATATCATCAAAAATGAAGCCTTCTTCAATCATAGGGACAAGAAGAGGTGTGGCTTTTGAAAAAACCTCTGTGGAAGGTGAAGATTCCCTGATCATTCTGTCATAGGTTCCAGAGCTGACAGTACGCTTTGTTCCGATAACGCCAACCCTTTTAAAACTCCGGGAGGCTATGTATTCGACAACAGGATTAATTACGTCGAGAATAATAGTCCGGTCGCCAAATTCTTCCACCAGGCTTTCATATGCTGAGGCTGAGGCTGAGTTACAGGCAATAAGTATTATTTTAGCATCATAACCGATAAGAAACTCAGTGATACGGTGAGAATAACCTCTTATGGCTTCTGCTGATTTATCGCCATAAGGCAGGTGGGCGGTGTCACCAAAATAAATTAATCTTTCTCCCGGTACTACCTGTCTTATGGCATGTGCGACGGTAAGACCTCCCACTCCTGAGTCAAAAATACCAATGGGTCTTTCCTTTGAGTCCATGATTTTCTAAAAGAAAGGCTGCCCGTTTAAGGAGGCAGCCCTTTCAACTATTCAAGTAATATTATTTCAGACCAAGTTTGGTTCTAACCATCGGTCCGATATCTGTACTTTTTGCAGGATCAAAATAGATAAGTGTCCTTACCTCATAGACGTAGATTAACCCATTCTCTTTTGCTACCTGGTTGATGGCATTTGTAGCTGCTTCAACAATAGGGTTAAGCAGTTCAGCCTGTTTCTCCTGAAGCTGTGTTTGTGCCTGTTGCTGGAAATTACCTATGCGGTTCTGCATATCTGTTAGTTCCTGCAATTTGTTGGCTTTGACAATATCAGTGTAGTTCTTGTTTTCTTTATCATACTTATCAAGCAGGTTGTTGTACTCAACCTGCATCAGCTCCATGGCATTTGTAAGCTCCTGACCGAAAGCATTATATTTTTTCATTGCCGTGTCATATGCAGGCATAGCCATGATTATATCATCTCTGTTGATATGTCCAAACTTAAGCGCCTGAGCTTCAGTACTCTGTGATGAGATAAACATCACAGCAAAAAGGATTAGTCCAACTAAACGTTTCATCATCTTATTGTTTATCATTAAAAACATGCAAATGTAAATAATTAATTTTTATAACCTAATTTCTGAAGTACCTGGTCGGAGATGTCATACTTGGGGTTGGCGAACAGGATATTTGACCCAGCTGAAGTGTCAAAAATGACAGCATAGCTTCCCTCAACAGATATTTCCTTAATTGCTTTCAGAATCTCGTCCTGAATGGGTTTTACAAGCTCTTCACGCTTTTTGTAGAGCTCTCCATCCATACCGAAATATTTATTCTGAAGTTCTTTAATCTCCTTTTCCTTTGAGATAATGGCTTCTTCACGCTTTTTCTTCTGGTCCTGAGAAAGCAGCACTGCTTCAGCCTGGTAATCCTTATAAAGTTGCTCAACAGCTGCATAGCCGTCGGCCACTTCTTTCTCCCATCCTTCAGAAAGTTTATCAAGCTGTTGCTGAGCAGCAGTGAAGGCAGGAATGTTGTTCTTTATATATTCGCTGTCAACGAAAGCGAATTTTTGTGCCGTGCCTGTAAGTGTAGCTGCAAGCACAAGTACAGTCAAAACAATAATCTTCTTCATAGCATCTGTGTTTAATTATTTTTCATTTTTAGAATTGCTGACCTATTACAAAGTGGAATTGGGAACCATGTGGCTTAGTCTGGCCGGCAGGCGAAATTGCCGTATCGAAACCGTAACCCCAGTCTATACCCAGAAGACCGAACATAGGCAGGTTTGCTCTTACGCCAATACCAGCCGCACGATTCATTTTAAATGGATTGTATTCATTGATTTTTTCCCATGCCCTGCCTGATTCGAGGAAGCCAAGAACATAAATTGTTGCCTGAGGATTAAGGGATACAGGATATCGCAGCTCAAGTGTCAGCTTTGTATATATGTTGCCATTCTCAACCTCACGCTTCTGAATGCCTGTCCCGATTGTATTGGTCGGAGTGAGCGTTCCGTTTTCATATCCCCTGAGAGCAATCACTTCCCTGCCATAAAAGCTGTATCCTGTCATACCGTCGCCACCAACATAAAAATTCTCAAATGGTGATGGACCAATATCTTTATTATAAAATCCGATATAACCAAATGCAGCTTTGGCATTAAGTATGAGTTTATCATTTGATGACAGAGGCATGTAATAGTCGGCTTTGAATACTGCCTTATAGAACTCTATCCATTTGTATTTCTCACTGTTACCATCATCAGTATCTTTTATTTTCGAAAAATCTTTACCGCTTATTGCTGAATAAGGAGGTGTTGCCTGTAACGAAAGAGAGAAGGTTGATCCGCTGCGCGGGTAGATGGTATTCGGCCCGGCCGAGAACCTCGTTATTTTGGTTGTCAGTGAGAGGAGGTTTGATTCCCCATCCTTAAATAAGAAATTATACCGACTGTAATCCTGCAGGCTATATCTCTGATAACCAAGCTCATAGTAAACTGAGAAATAATCATCCGGCCATTTAAGGCGCTGGCCGAAGCCAACCGAGGCTCCGTCAATAACCATATACTTGCTGTTATCTGAAGATATCCTGATTCCGTTGCTCATTAATGAACGATAATAAGATAGTGAGAGGGTGTTAGGTTTTTTACCGCCCAGCCAGGGTTCAATAAAAGAAATATTATATGACTGGTAATATTTGCCATTGGTCTGAGCTCTTACGCTAAATGACTGACCATCACCTGAAGGATAGGGTCTCCATTCATTCCACTTAAAGAAGTTACGTATGGCAAAATTAGTAAACCTGACTCCCACGGTTCCGACAAGCATATTTCCACCCCAACCTCCTGAAATTTCAAACTGGTCGTTTGCCCTCTCCTCAAGTTCATAAAGCAGGTCAACTGTTCCGTTAAGCTGATCTGTCAGAGGGACAGGATTAATCTTTTCCGGATCAAAATGACCAAGTACCGCAACCTGCCTGACAGATCTTATGATATTCTGTTTACTGAAAAGGTCTCCCGGCATTGTAAAGAGCTCACGGCGGGCTACATGTTCATTTGTGCGGTTATTGCCCGTAATAATAACATTGTTAAGATTAGCCGGGTCACCTTCAAATATTCTGACTTCAAGATCAATAGAGTCACCCTCTACCTTCTTCTCCACCGGGGTAAGTCTTGAGAAGAGATATCCATAGTCAAGATACAGTGAGTTAACTGCATCTTCGTCTTCAGTCAGACGTTTATTTATCTCAGTCTGGTTGTATATCTCACCTTTCGGAAAGTTGAATACGCGTGTAAGATACTCCTTTGAATAAATGCTGTTGCCAACCCAGTCAATGTTCCTCAGATAATACTGGTTGCCTTCATCAATCTTAATTGCCAGACCAATCTTTCCGTCTTCAAGTTTATAGATTGAATCCGATACCATCGTAAAATCTCGGAATCCATTCTCATTATAGAAAGCAACAAGACTCTCCTGGTCCTCGGTAAACTTATCTTCAATATACTTTGATCCTTTAAAAATATTCAGGTCTTTTTGTTTGGTATTTTTCAGAACCCTGCGCAGGCGTTTGTCAGAAAAGAAATAGTTATCCTTGAAATCAATCTCCTGTATCTTGATTTTTTCATGCTTGTCAACAATTACATTCAGTATCACGTTGTTAGGGACGTCAGGATTATCTTTCTGAACTATATTCACTTCAGTATCCAGAAATCCCTTTTCAATATAGTGGTCAATAATAATCTTTTTCGAAGTATTAAGAAGGTGGGCTGTAACCTGTGATCCTATCGGAAGCGTAAGCTTGTCATTAAGGTCAGTCTCTTCAGATTTTCTGATACCTTCAAACTTCACAGAGCTAAGTCTTGGCCTTTCCTGAAGATAAATATCAAGCCATATATTCTCACCATCTCTTGCCGTAACAGTGATTTTTACGTCAGAGAACAAACCTTGTTCCCACAACTTCTTAACGGCATTGGTCACATCATCACCGGGGATGTCAATTCTCTGGCCTATTCTCAATCCCGAAATGCCTATTAAAGCATTAGTTTCCAAATATTTAACACCTGAGGTAGTTATTCCTGCAATGATATATTCTTCTGGATATAAGTAGTTTACAATATTTTCCTGTGTCTGACCTGACAAAGGCAGTATAAAAATAAACAAAGCGAAAAGGACTGATAGTTTTCTGGTTTTATCTTTCATTTTTCATTTTTTTTCCAACATCTGCTCACTTGTTTTCCCAAATCTTCTTTCCCTGTTCTGGAAGTCGGTTATCGCTTTGTAAAAGTCATCCTTACCAAAATCGGGCCAAAGTTTTTCAGTAAAATATAATTCAGTATATGCTAATTGCCACAGGAGAAAGTTACTAATGCGTTTTTCACCGCTGGTTCTGATCATCAGTTCAGGTTCCGGCACCCCTGCCGTTGTGAGATAAGCCGATACGGTCTCTTCTGAAATATCTGAAACTTTAATATGTTTCAATTCCACCTCAGCAGCTATCTTTCGGCATGCCTCAGCAATCTCCCATCGGGAGGAATAGCTAAGAGCAACAATAAGAGTCATTCTGCTTCCTTCTGCGGTGAGTTTAATTGTTTTAGCCAGCTTGTTGCGTACTTTTTCTGACAGGAGGTCAATGTCACCAATGACTTTTAGAACAATCTGGTTCTTAATAAGGTTATCTGTCTCTTTGTTGATTGACTCCACCATCAGATCCATCAAAGCGGATACTTCTTCTCTGGGTCGGTTCCAGTTTTCTTTGGAAAAAGCATAAAGAGTAAGGTATTCAACACCCAGTTCTGCTGCTGCCTCAACTACCTTACGGACTGCTTTGGCTCCCTGGTGATGCCCGTAGATTCTTTCGCGGCCTCTTTTCTGAGCCCAACGACCGTTGCCGTCCATAATAACAGCAACGTGCCCCGGCAACCTTTTCCTATCTATTTGATCCTTAAAAGTCAATTCTATCTCTTTCTATTTTTATCCTCTGCAAAGTCCGCAAAAGCCGGACAGTCTGCTAGTTTGCTGTACATTTTCCAGGTGAGTGACACACCCATAAAACTGTACCAGTCATTATTATGAATAACGGCATGATCATCAGGATCAACCATATCATTCAGGCCGTCCAAGTTATCATAAAATGTCTTACGAAAACCATATTCGAATTCAAGGCCAACATGTTTAGCCACATTTACTTTGAATCCGGCAGAGAATGGTATTGACGGGAAGAGCGAAGCATTAACGGTGTTATTGAGGGAAATGGCTGCTCCGGCAGCAATATATGGGGTATAATCTATTTTACGACCTTTGGTTGTGGAATAAGGGAAGAAATTAAATTCATATGTGACGCCAATTTCGCCCAGCATACCGGAGAAAGAGTGTGCCCTTGTCTGCTGAATAATATTATTGAAGTCAAGGTCACTGGCACTAATCCAGCTGCCCATCAGGTTAGCCCTTAACGCCTGCC
Organism: uncultured Rikenella sp.; assembly: GCA_964524635.1. GTDB lineage: Bacteria > Bacteroidota > Bacteroidia > Bacteroidales > VadinHA17 > SR-FBR-E99. Next base: position 20,288 of record CAZGDJ010000007.1, read on the forward strand.
GTGGATTAAAGTTATATCTGTAAAAAAAAGATACTGCCGGTCCGGGATTATAGAAAACGTTAGTCTGATTGATTTCCCCCAGATAGGTAGTAACACCTGCGGTAACGCCATAGTCAGCTGTGCGCTGTGAAACAGCAGAGAGTGTAATTAGAGACACAACAATTAGTAGTATGGTTTTTCTCATGCCTTGAACGTGTTCAAACAATCATCACCTGAATGAGGGTAATCCGTTTCTTGCTGTTTTTATTCTGTAAATAAACGTAAAACTGAAGGTGTGATAAACATCATTTCTGGCAGAGTATTGAGATGTATATCCGTCAACATAATCTGTCAAGGCAAAGCGACCACAGAGCTCAGCACCTAACATTATATCTGTGTTCATTGCCCACTTTACTCCCAGTCCCAGGGGTATAGCCGCAGAAAAGCCTTTAGTCTTCAAATCTCGTGAGTCAAGCTCTGCATTGGGGTTTACATTATAGCTTATTCCTCCGATACCGGTAAATGCATAAACGTCAAGGCTTTTAAAAAAATCTTCAAAAAAACCTCTGTTGACACCTCGTCCGGTTTGAAATCCGTAGCTGTTCCTCTGCTGAAACCTCACAAAATAATACTCTCCAATTAATGCAGGTTCAAATACTGATGTTGATGCCTCCAGTCCTCGTAACTCATTTGATCCCCTCTCATCGGTTGCATGAAGTAAAATATAAGTCAATGATACTCTCGCTGCAACTTCGTCAATGATAAAATATCTGAAAGAGGCTGAAATATTGAACCGTGTCTGCCTGAATGCAAAATCCTTTAGCCCGACAATATTCTCCCCTATTGTATAACCTCCGACATCACCATAGAACTGTGATGTGCCAAGGCCGGCGACAGCCTCATACCTCTTCTGCTTCCAGAGCTGGGCTTCCGCCAAAGATGATGCAAAAAGCACCGTCAGAAGAAAAATGATAAGCCGTTTCATTTACAATATCCTAATTGTTCGCGCTACAAATATAAATATTGTAGAATATATAAAAACTTAATAATTCCTTAATTATTGTCAGTTACGGAGGTCGGCCCCCCACATTAGCTTATTTCTGATTGTACTGAAGAAGTCATTTCCTTTCAGAGTAACCGTATCAAGCTTGTTTTTAGACTGTCTGATCCGCATTGTCATTCCAAGAGCAGCTTTAGTAGCTCTTGAGTCGCATGTAACCATACACTCATATCCTCTGCCTCCGGTTTCCATAGTAATGTTGCTTCCTCCTGTTACAATAATTGGTCTTACCGTCAGGTTATGAGGTGACATCGGTGCAATAATAATACTGTCATCGGATGGGGAGAGTATTGGCCCGCCTACACTAAGGTTATAAGCAGTTGAACCAGTGGATGAAGAAACTATAAGTCCGTCAGCCCGGTAGGTATTGAGGTAAATGTCATTTACATATACAGTTATGGTTATCATCCGCTGATCTGCTTTCTGAACTGTTATTTCATTCAAAGCCAGTGACGTTGATTCATTGAAAAGATTTTCAGGTGAGATAACCTCAAGCATTGACCTGCTGATAATTTCATATTCATTTGAACAG
>CAZGDJ010000008.1:0-21693 GCA_964524635.1 uncultured Rikenella sp.
ACGGGACCATTTCCGGTGCAAAAGTAATCCTACTGCTTCACTTTTCAAAACATGCCCCTGAAATATGACCCTCAGACTGGCTTTAGATGAGTGTTTTTACCAAAGTTTTCCTAATTTCGCATCCCGAATGAGACGGAAGACGGAGGGCAGGAGACCTAAGATACTATTCCAATGGAAACTAAGTTCAAATTCGAGAAATTAATTATATGGCAGAAAGCTATGGATTTTGGTGAAATGATGTTCCATTTATCCGGTCTTTTCCCACAGGAGGAGACTTATAATCTCACTTCTCAAATTCGGCGGGCAGCTGATTCAATCTCCTTAAATATTTCTGAAGGTTCAATCGGGCAATCAAATCCTGAACAAAAAAGATTCATGGGAATGGCCATTCGATCTCTGACTGAAGTTGTGACATGCTTACATAAATCTGTAAAGAGAAACTATATTTCAGTCAAAGAGTTTAATGAAGCCTATGACTATGCTTTTAATTTAATGAATATGATGGTCTCATTTAAGAACAAAATAAAATAATCAAATTTTCGTAATCCGGTCTTCTGTCTGAAATAAAACAATAAAAATGGACTACAACTTCACTGAAATAGAAAAAAAATGGCAGCTCTACTGGGAGAAACATCAAACCTTTAAAACACCAGATGACTTTACCAACCCGAATAAGTTCTATGTCCTTGACATGTACCCCTACCCTTCCGGGGCGGGCCTACATGTAGGTCATCCTGAGGGATATACAGCTACTGATATCGTGGCGCGTTACAAGCGTATGAAGGGTTTTAATGTCCTTCACCCGATGGGTTGGGATGCCTTTGGGCTTCCGGCTGAACAATATGCCATACAGACCGGAACACATCCGGCAATAACAACAAATAAGAACTGCGATACTTTCCGCAGACAGATTAAAGAGCTGGGTCTCAGCTACGACTGGGATCGTGAGATAAACACTACTGACCCCGGCTATTTCAAATGGACCCAATGGATTTTCATTCAGCTTTATAATACATGGTATGATCACAAATCCAATCGTGGAAGGGATATCAAGGAACTTCCCATTCCTCTTGATGTTTTAAAAGCCGGAGATAAAGCGAGAAAGATTTATATAGACTCAAAACGCCTGGCATACTATGATGATGCCCAGATATGGTATTGCCCTTCATGCAGAATAGTCTGTGCAAATGAGGAAGTGCTTAACGACGGCTCTCATGAAAAATGCGGTAACCAGGTTGTCCGTCGTAACCTGAAGCAATGGATGCTGCGCATACCTCATTATGCTGAACGTCTTCTTGACGGACTTGAGACATTAGACTGGCCTGAGGGAATAAAGGAAATGCAGCGAAACTGGATCGGACGCTCAACAGGTGCCGAAGTTGATTTTGCCCTTGATGGTCATAAAGAGAAAATATGCGTTTTCACAACTCGCCCGGACACTCTTTTTGGAGCTACCTATATGGTTCTTGCTCCGGAACATGACCTTGTGCTGAAGATAACAACTGAAGAATATAAAGCGAGTGTGACAGGGTATCTTGAGAATGCTGCAAAGAAATCTGACCTTGACCGTACAGATCTGGCCAAAGATAAAACCGGTGTCTTTACAGGGTGTTACGCCATCAACCCTGTGAACCTCAAGAAGATACCAATATGGGTTGCAGATTACGTTCTCACTGGTTATGGTACAGGTGCAATTATGGCAGTTCCGGCTCATGATGAGCGGGATTTTGAGTTTGCAAAAAAATTCGGGCTCGATATAATTTGCATACTCTCACCTGACGTTTCTGATGAAGCACAGAAAAAGAGGATAGTCTCTGGTGATGAGTGCTGGACGGAAGACGGAGCTTATATAAACTCCTCAAATCCATCCCTGGGATTAACCCTTGACGGCCTTAACAAAGAAAAAGGCATTGAGACAACAATTAAATGGATCGAAAAGAAAAATATCGGGATAGCACGGGTTAACTACAAGCTGCGTGACTGGCTTTTCAGTCGCCAGAGATATTGGGGAGAGCCTTTTCCTGTTATTCACTGGGATGATGGTGAGATAACCTTGCTTGATGAAAAAGAGCTCCCTCTTGAACTTCCCGACCTAAAAGTGATCCAACCGGGTGAAAACGGTGAATCACCTCTGGCAAATGCTGACGAGTGGCTTAATGTCACTGACAATAACGGTCGCCATGGCAGGCGTGAGACCAACACCATGCCACAGTGGGCAGGGTCATGCTGGTACTACCTGAGGTATATAGATCCCCGTAATGACAGGGCTATTTTTGACAAGGAGAAAGAGAAGTACTGGATGCCTGTTGACCTTTATATTGGCGGCGCAGAACATGCTGTTCTTCACCTTCTTTACAGCCGTTTCTGGCATAAAGTGCTCTTTGATATCGGGGTAGTATCTACCGATGAGCCATTTATGAAGCTGTTTAACCAGGGAATGATACTCGCCTTTGCATATGAAACAGCAACAGGTTCAAAAGTTTCTTCAGACCTGGTATCTGAAAAAGACGGAAAGTATTTTAATTCAGAAACAGGTGAAGAGCTCAGGCAGATAGTGGCAAAAATGTCAAAGAGTCTGAAAAATGTTATTAACCCTGACGATGTTATTGCACGCTATGGCGCTGATTCACTGCGTCTTTACGAAATGTTTATGGGCCCGCTTGATGCAACAAAACCATGGGATGACAAAGGTGTCAAGGGAGTACTGAATTTCCTTTCGAGATCATACAGGCTGGTTGCTCATGAAGATAATATAGTAAAAGGTCAGGAAGAGGACCCGGAGGTACTCAGATCATTGCATCAGACAATAAAGAAAGTCACTGAAGATATTGAGAATCTTCATTTCAACACTGCAATATCAGCCATGATGATCTTCCTTAACACTGCAATTAAGAAGGGCAGGATAACGCATGACACTGCTGATAAATTCGTAAGAATTCTATCTCCTTTCGCCCCACATCTGGGAGAAGAGTTATGGAAGGATCTCGGTCACGAAGAAACTCTTGCTTATGAGCCCTGGCCCATGGCAGAAGAGAAGTACCTGAAAGCAGACTCCTTTGAATGTCCGGTTTCAGTGAATGGCAAAATGAGATTTAAAATCTCACTGGCTTTCGACACGCCAGCTGATGAGGTAAAAGCAATCATTCTGGCAGATGAACGAGCCAGAAAATGGATTGGCGAAGCAACACCTAAAGTGATAATCGTACCAAATAGAATAGTTAATATAGTTGTCTGAGCATGCTGAAAAATACTTTTAACCTTCTGTTTCTGTCAGCTGCTCTTGTATTAAGCGCTTCATGCAGGCGGGCAGAGACAGTTATGTCAACTGAAGTCATAATGCCTTCTGATACCCTTTCAGGTACATTTCATAAAAGCGATACTGGTAACCTTTTACACGGTATACCTGTTGATTCTTATAATATTGTTACCGGCAGGGTAAAGCGCGATCAGTTCATCTCCTCTATTCTGGCATCATACGGCGTGCCATGGAATACTATTGATCAGCTTCTGAAAGACAACAGCTCTGTATTTGACCCGAGGAAAATACGCACAGGCAGTGCCTATTCAGTATTTATCTCCAAAGACACACTGAGCAGGGCTGATTATTTTATTTACGATCATGATCCGACGGTGAGCTATATTTTCTCACTTAAGGATTCCCTGACAATTCATAAATATAATGCCGAGATAAAGAAAATACTGAAGTACTCATCCGGCACCATTAAAACATCGCTCTGGGAGGCAACGGTTGAAAATAATCTGAACCCAAACCTGTCGGCAGAACTGTCGGAGATATATGCCTGGACCATTGACTTCTTCGGACTTCAGACAGGTGACAGGTTTAAAGTTATATATGAAGAGGAATTCATTGGTGAAAAATCTATCGGCATAAGCAGAATTCATACTGCATTGTTTGAACATGCCGGGGCGGAGATATATGCCATACCCTTTATTCAGGACAGTGTACTGAGCTTTTATGACACCACGGGCGCCAGTCTCAGGAAAGCTTTCCTGAAAGCTCCCCTGAGGTTTTCAAGGATAAGTTCAAGGTTTTCGGGGGCGAGAATGCATCCTGTACTGAAAATCGTTAGACCTCATCACGGGGTTGATTACGCAGCACCCATAGGAACCCCTGTCGTGTCAGTCGGTGACGGAAGAGTCACTGAAGCAGGATTCGAAAACGGATCAGGGCGAATTGTAAGGATAACGCACAACAGTGTCTATGCAACAGCTTATCTTCACCTGTCAAGGTTCGGGGAAGGGATACATGCCGGCGCTTACGTCAAGCAAGGCCAGGTAATTGGTTATGTTGGAAGCTCAGGACTTTCTTCCGGTCCTCATCTTGATTTCAGGTTCTACCGTGGTGGTTATGCAGTCGACCCGTTAAAGGTTGAAGCACCTCCCGTAGAACCGGTGAAACCGAAAGGGATTGAACTGTTCAACAAGGTTACAAAAGGATATGTTGACCTGCTGGCAACCATTAATTACTGAAGATTAAGAGCCTGGAATTTAGGGTTAACTGGTCGGCTTGTTAACTGGTCGGCTGGGCAACTGGTTAATTTGCTGATAATATGACTAACAACCAATAGACTAACAGACTAACAGACCAGAAGACCAGAAGACTAGAAGACCAGTTAACAACAACCTATTTCCCTCCCAGTTTCTCCAGCACCTGTTCAATGACCTTTGGGTAATGCTCATATTCAAGGGCATGAATCCTTGTTGCCAGTGTATGTACCGTATCATCAGGCAACACATTGCATTTAGTCTGAAAGATTATATCGCCGGAGTCATACCGTTCATTAACATAGTGGATTGAAATCCCGCTCTCCTTTATTCCTGATTCAATCACAGATTCATGTACTTTATCTCCATACATCCCCTTTCCCCCAAAATCGGGCAGCAGAGCCGGGTGAATATTTATTATGCGACCTTTATAGTATTCCAGTATCGGAGCCGGCACAAGCCATAAAAAGCCTGCAAGCACTACCAGGTCTGTTTTGTAATCCTTAAGCACAGAAAGCACTTCGTCGTTTTCATAAAACTGATGACGGTCGAAAAAAATGGTGTCAACGCCAAGTCTCGCAGCCCGTTCCATAACAAGTGCATGGAGCCTATTTGATAAAACAAGAGTAACTTTTGCCTTATTCCCGTTCGAAAAGTACCTGATTATGTTTTCTGCATTTGTTCCTGAGCCTGAAGCAAAAATAGCTATATTCTTCATTATCTTACATTTACGTATTAAACCACAAACCCAGGGAAAAAATATCTCTTTTTTAGTAAATTACTGATTTAAAATATATTACATTAGCGATGCTACAAATTTCCGGCAAATTGTTTGAATAATATGGTACAAATATATTTCTTTGCAAAGTTTTTAAAACAAGTATTAACCTAAAATTCATTAGTATGTCTGACATTTCAACAAGGGTAAAGCAGATCATCGTTGAGAAGCTTGGCGTAGACGAATCAGAAGTTACACCTGAGGCTCATTTTACCAACGACCTCGGAGCAGATTCTCTTGATACTGTCGAGCTGATTATGGAATTCGAAAAGGAATTCAACATTGGAATTCCTGATGATCAGGCAGAAAGTATCAGTACAGTAGGAGAAGCAATCAAGTACATTGAAGAAAACGCAAAATAGTTTTCTTTACTAGCCCATGATGAGAAGGGTTGTAGTTACCGGAATGGGGGCATTTACTCCCATCGGCAACAATCTGCAGGATTACTGGAAAGGTCTTGTTGAAGGAGTAAGCGGAGCTGGTCTTATAACACGCTTTGATGCTTCAAAATATAAGACAAGGTTCGCCTGTGAAGTAAAAGGCTATGATCCTGCTAATCACTTTGACAGGAAAGAGGCCCGTAAAATGGACCGTTATGCGCAGTACGCATTTGTTTCAGCTGATGCTGCAATAAAGGACTCGGACCTTAACCTGGAAACAGTTGATAAAGACCGTATAGGCGTTATCTGGGCTTCTGGAATTGGAGGAATAGATACATTTCTTGAGGAAGTAAAAGGGTTTGTTACGGGTGATGGGACTCCCCGTTTCAACCCTTTCTTTATTCCAAAGATGATCAGTAATATTGCTTCAGGGCTAATATCCATAAAATACGGTTTCCGCGGCCCTAACTTCTCAACTGTGTCAGCCTGTGCCTCTTCTACTAATGCCCTGATAGATGCTTTTCATTACATTCGTTTGGGTAAAGTAGATATGTTTGTTGCAGGTGGATCAGAAGCAGCCATTAATCCGGTTGGACTTGGCGGGTTTAATTCTTTACAGGCACTTTCTACCAACAATGATGAGTTTGCTTCTGCCTCACGTCCTTTTGATATTACACGTGACGGATTTGTCATGGGGGAAGGCTCAGGGGCGCTTATCATTGAAGATTATGAACATGCCAGGGCAAGGGGCGCTAGAATTTATGCCGAGCTGGTTGGAACCGGTCTTACGGCAGACGCTTATCATATTACGGCACCGCATCCTGACGGTCTTGGAGCTGTCAACGTGATGAAACAGACAATCGAAGAAGGCGGAATAAAGCCTGAAGATGTCGATTATATCAACGTTCACGGTACATCAACACCCCTCGGTGACATTGCTGAGACAAAAGCTATCCTGAAACTCTTTGGTGAGCATTCCTATAAATTGAATATTAGCTCAACCAAATCAATGACAGGTCATCTATTAGGTGCTGCCGGCGCTATTGAAGCCATAGCTTCGGTCATGGCTATAATAAATGGGATAGTGCCTCCCACGATAAATTTTAAAATTCCGGATCCGGCTATTGACCAGAAACTGAACCTGACCGTTAATAAAGCTCAGAAGCGGGATATTAATTTCGCAATGAGCAATACTTTTGGTTTTGGCGGGCATAATGCTTCAGTCTTATTCAAGAAATTCGAAATGTAGTGTTAAAACTACGTAACCGGAAAAACGATACTTTATTGCACGACAAGCGGGACTTCAGTTCCCGCCTGAAGATTTTACTGGGATTTCGCCCGGGAAACCTCAGGCTGTACGAGACAGCCTTCATACACAGATCAGCATCATATACCACTGATGATGGCACAAGGTTGAACAATGAGAGGCTTGAATACCTGGGTGATTCAATAATTAACAGCATAATATCAGAATACCTTTTTAAACTCTATCCTGATACCAGTGAAGGTCTTCTGACCAAAACAAGAGCCAGATTAGTTAACAGGGAGACGCTAAACAACCTGGCTCTTTCAATGCAACTAAATGACCTTATCATTTCCAATATCTCGCCCAGTGGTTCTTCACGCAATCTATACGGGAATGCCCTTGAAGCACTTCTGGGGGCGCTCTTTATTGATACAGGTTATGAAAGAACCAGACGCTTTATTATTAACGCTATATTGAAAAAACACATTGACCTTAATGAAGTGCTCGAAGGTGAAATGGACTACAAAAGCCTGATACTCGAGTATGGCCAGAAAAAGAGAATACCGGTTAATTTCAACATCTCTGAGGAAACCAGTTCCGATAGTTTAAAATTATTATTCTCGGTTAATTTGCTAATCAATAATGAAGTATATTCAACCGGTATTGGAAATTCAAAGAAAGAGGCCGAGCAGGATGCAGCTTTCAAAGCCTGGACAATAATCAGGTCGGCAACATGAAGGAGAGAGGCAAAATAACAAAACATACTATACCGGAGGAGGAGATCCCGGACTTCTTTTTTCTGGGCCTTGCCACTTCTGAACCGGACTACAGACTCTCTGTTATACTAAATAAGAAGTTCGGCATCTCTTTAAGTCATCACTCAAAAGATATCCTTGATGGCTCAGGCGAATCGGCTTCAGTATTCTCAGTATTCACTACCGTTCCTGCTATTATATCACTGGTCTCCAATAAGAGTCAGGGTGTCTTTCTGATCCGCAAACTTAAAAACATTGATTTCTTCCTGGTAGTGCACGGAGTACCTGACAGAAAGAAAGCTGAGTCCCTGGCGGCAGAAACAAGAAAAATTCCGGAAATAACTGCAGTCTTCATTTTCAACAGCAGCGAAATCAAAGACAAAAAGGTTAAATTGCTGGTATTATAAAAATGGAAAAGGAGACAATTTCCTGCCTCCTCTTCTGTGTTAACCCTAAAACTAACCTAACCTATGAAAAAAACTCCAATGTTTACAGTACAAATATCGTGCCATAAACAGTACAAATATAAATCTTAATTCTGCTACTTACTCTTAACAATATCTTAAATTATTGATATTTAACATTTTTTTAAATATTTATACTGAGATAAAATCCTCTGTCGTTGTTAAATTACGTTAAACACCGGTATAAGAACTATTATCAGATTACATTTGTTTTGCTATGAAACGAAAGTACATAGTAATACTGGCATTATTCTTTTTTATAGCTATTTCAGGGCTTGTATTTATACAGGTGAAATGGATAGATAAAGTTGCGGGTGCAGAAGACCAGGAATTTCGTTTTGGGGTAAATGAAGCACTGAAAGAGGTGGTTATTGAGCTTGAAAGGACGGAAACATATAACCGTATCATAAGCGAAATGAATCCTGATTCCGGCGGTAGTGAGTTTGAAAATGACCAGGAGGCTCAGGATGATAATGAGTCTATTGATACCCGGATACTTGAAAAATATGGTTTTAATCCCGGGGTGAGGTCTCTTATTATCAACAGGGCAGGAAGAACTTATCTGTTCCAGACTGACAGAGATCAGACGAACACTTTTGCTGAAGTGACCGAGCCTCTCGCACAGAGCCTGAGCACGGGGGCCAATGACCGCATGACAAACAAAGTGATATCAATTGAAAAGATCGTCAGCAGGATACTTCATGAAACACCACCCCTGAAAGAACGATTTTCTTCTGATGACATGGATTACCTTATAAGGCAATCGCTTGACGATGTGGGAATACATCTCGGATATGAATTTGCCGTCAGAGGTGACTACGGCGGAATAACTTATTCAACCAGAAACTATGATGAAGGTACTGGAGCTAACAAATACCTGAGACAGCTTTTCCCAAATGACCCGGTACCAGGCAATAATATACTGGCAATCTACTTCCCTGATGAGGAAGAATATAAATTCAGTCAGATTGCTTTAATGGCATTTTCGTCAATGATTATGGCTCTGTTTCTTATCATTCTGGCAACCAGTACTTTTATTGTTATCGTACGTCAGAAGAAGCTCTCTGAGATAAGAAATGACTTCATAAATAATATGACCCATGAACTAAAGACACCTATAGCTACTATTTCTCTGGCATCACAGATGCTTGCCGATAAAAATATCTCTGAGCAGGCAAGGGATGTGCCTAACCTGGCAAATATTATTTACGAAGAGGGCATGAGGCTGAAATTCCATGTTGAAAAAGTTCTTCAGACAGCAATTTTTGAAAAAGCCAGGCCTGAGTTGAATAAACAGGAAATTGATATTCACAGCATTATACTTCGGGCTACAGATGCCTTTATGCTGCAGGTCAGCGGCCGTGGCGGAACTCTGTCAACACACCTGGATGCTAATGAAAGTGTCGTAGTGATAGACGAATCAAATTTCCTGAATGTTTTTCTGAATCTCATTGACAATGCTTTAAAATATTCAGCGCGTGCTCCGGAAATAACTATTACCACATCAGATCATCACAATGGTATTTCGATTGTTGTTTCAGATAATGGCATTGGCATACCCAGAGAGCATCTCAAGCATATCTTTGAGAAGTTTTACCGGGTCCCTTCCGGTAATACACATAATATAAAAGGCTTTGGTCTCGGCTTAAGCTATGTGAAGAAAATTATTGAAGAGCATCATGGCATTATTAAAGCTGAGAGCCAGTTAAATAAAGGAACACGAATAATCATCCACCTTCCAAAAGAGCATCTCACATGAAAAAAGAAAGGATTTTACTAGCTGAAGATGATCCTAACCTGGGGCTCCTTCTCAAGAACTATCTTAACGCCAAGGATTATGACACATCACTTGTAACTGATGGCATACAGGCGTTGAAGCTATTCAAGAAAGAAGTATTTACTCTTTGCCTTATTGATGTCATGATGCCTGAGATGGATGGCTTCACTCTGTCACGTGAGATACGAATAGTCAATCCTGAAATACCAGTGATATTTCTGACGGCAAAAAACCAGAAACAAGACATAATTGAAGGCTTCCAGGCAGGCGCTGATGATTATCTCACCAAGCCTTTTTCAATGGAAGAGCTGGTTTACCGTATTGTGGCAATACTGCGCAGATCATCACGGCGTGAAGCAGCCACACCTGAAGGCAAATACATGATCGGTGAATTTGTTTTTGACGTCACAAAACAACTTCTTTCATTCAGAGATAAGGCTCAGAAGCTCACAACGAAAGAATCGGAATTGCTTGAATTGCTATGCAGCCATCGTAACGAGATTCTTGAACGCAACTTTGCTCTGAAAACCATTTGGATGGATGATAACTATTTCAATGCCAGGAGCATGGATGTATATATCACCAAGCTGCGCAAGTATCTTAAAAAAGATCCTTCAGTAGAAATCCTTAACATTCACGGAAAGGGGTACAAGCTTCTATGCTAAAAAATACCCCGTACGGAAAATCCATACAGGGTAAGAGTTTAGGTTAGTTTCAGGTTTTTGATATAAGCGATAGATACTATCTTATCAAATCCCAAGAGTCTGCTAAGTTAGCATATAAACTGAATTACCAAATGTTTTTTAAGAAATTTTCTTATTCTCAGTCAAGTTTCAGGACTGCCAGGAAGGCCTGTTGAGGTACTTCTACATTTCCAATCTGCCTCATCCTCTTTTTGCCCTTCTTCTGTTTCTCAAGCAGTTTGCGCTTTCTGGTTATATCACCTCCATAGCATTTTGCTGTCACATCCTTACGTACAGCCTTGACAGTTTCACGGGCGATTATTTTTGCACCAATGGCTGCCTGAATTGCTATGTCAAACTGCTGTCTTGGTATCAGCTCCCTTAATTTCTCGCACATCCGTCTCCCGAAATCATATGCATGACCCCTGTAAATAAGTGTTGAAAGAGCATCAACCATCTCACCGTTGAGCAGTATATCAAGCCTTACAAGATCTGCCTTTTTGTATCCGGTAATGTGGTAATCAAATGATGCATATCCTTTTGAAATACTCTTTAGTTTATCATAAAAATCAAATACTATCTCAGACAGCGGCATATCAAATGTAACCTCTACCCTGTCACTTGTCAGGTAAATCTGATTTTTCAGTATTCCTCTCTTGTCAATGCATAGTTTCATTATCGGTCCCAGATATTCCGATTTTGATATTACCTGTGCATGTATATATGGCTCTTCAACTTCATCTATGGTAGTAACAGGTGGCATACCTGAAGGGTTGTGTACATCAATTATCTCGCCCCTGGTTGTAAGAACCCGGAAAGAAACGTTTGGAACGGTAGTTATTACATCCATATCAAACTCCCTGTCAAGCCGCTCCTGTATTATCTCCATGTGAAGAAGGCCGAGGAAACCGCAACGGAAACCAAATCCCAGGGCAGCCGATGATTCAGGCACAAATGTCAGTGAGGCATCATTCAGTTGAAGTTTTTCAATTGATGCCCTCAAATCTTCATAGTCGTCCGCATCAACAGGATATATACCTGCAAACACCATGGGTTTAATTTCAGCGAAGCCTGAAATAGCTAAGTGACATGGCCGTGCAACATGAGTGATAGTGTCTCCTACTTTGACTTCTGCAGAGATTTTAATACCTGATATGATATAGCCAACATCACCTGCACTTAAAACGTTCCTCGGTTCACGTTTCAGTTTCAGAACGCCAATCTCGTCAGCTTCATATTCACTGCCTGTATTGACAAATTTAACAAGGTCATGTGTATGTATTGTTCCGTGGGCAATCTTAAAATAAGCAATAATACCTCTGAAAGCATTAAAAACCGAGTCAAAGATAAGAGCCTGCAGCGGAGCATCCGGGTCACCCTTGGGTGATGGTATGCGACTTATGATGTCACAGAGTATCCTGTCGACACCCATCCCTGTTCTGGCACTTGCTTCGATTATCTCCTCCCTGCTGCACCCGATAAGATCAACTATCTGGTCTTTCACTTCTTCAGGCATAGCGCTTGCAGAATCCATTTTATTTAGCACAGGGATGATCTCCAGTCCATGATCGATAGCCATATAGAGGTTTGAAATAGTCTGTGCCTGAATGCCCTGTGTGGCGTCAACAACAAGCAATGCACCCTCACAGGCTGCTATTGAACGTGAGACCTCATATGAAAAATCAACATGTCCCGGAGTATCAATAAGGTTCAAAAAATATTTCTTCCCTTCCTGCTCGTAAATCATCTGGATGGCATGACTCTTTATAGTAATGCCACGTTCTCTCTCAAGATCCATGTCGTCAAGAACCTGATCCTGAAACTCACGGGCGTCTACTGTTTTGGTTTTCTCAAGAAGTCTGTCAGCAAGTGTGCTCTTGCCATGATCTATATGTGCTATAATGCAGAAATTCCGTATGTTGTCCATCTACCGCGTCAGTTCAATTCAGGTGCAAATATAAATAATTTGACCCTTTGTTTGCCGAAAGCTTTTAGTATCCGCTGTCGTTTTGCATTTGGCCTCACAGATATAACCAGAGTTGAACATGTTGAGATTTGAATTGCCGTAACTCAAATATGTGCCACAGGAATAGAACTGGTTATAATATATGCTCCTTGGCCTTATGAAGTCAAGGAAAGAAAGTTCAATATGTTGCAGCCGGCAAAGAAACCGGTTCCGGCTGCTTACCGGTCTCATCACAAACCAGCTTTTTAAACTCACGCCTGAAGAACAGAAAGGATATTATTGCCGCCACTACATCTGAAACAGGATTGGCAATCCATACTCCCTGCACACCCCAGAAGTGCGGGAGGATAATTATCAGCGGTAACAACACTATAAGCTGGCGCAGAAGCGACAGAAGAGTAGCAAGCTTCGCTTTACCTATAGCCTGGAAATAGCTTGATGCTATTATCTGGTAACCTACTACAGGCAAGGCAGCACAGTATATCCTTAACCCCATAATACCGGCTGTTCTGAGCTCGGCACTTTTGGTATTGAAAACACTTACTATGGTCCCGGGGATGAGCATACAAATCAGCCACCCGCCTATCGCGATCAGAGTCGCATACTTCATTGCCAATTGGATTGCTGTCTTAACCCGACAATAATGGCCGGCCCCGTAATTGAACCCGATAATGGGCTGGTTGGCCATATTCAAAGAAATAATAGCCATTATTAATATTATGGTTGCACTGTTTACCACTCCCATTGCTCCTACAGAAATATCACCGCCGTATTGTATAAACATGGTATTCATGATACCTGTGACTACGCTCGATGCAATATTCATTGCAAACGGAGCGAATCCTATTGAGAGAATGTGTGTTATTATAAATGTATCAGGCTTAAGATTTACCTTATGCAGCCTGACAACACATTTACTTCCCCTGAAGTGAGCAAAGACCCAGATAAAAAGAACTAACTGTGAAAAGATGGTGGCATAAGCGGCCCCTTTCACTCCCATATTAAAACCAAAGATCAGTATCGGGTCCAGGATAATATTGACTCCGGCGCTGATGAATATAGAAATCATAGAAGTACGCGGATTGCCCTCTGCCCTGATAATGTTATTGAGGGCATAACCTGTCATACCGAAGGGCACTCCAAAAAGAATGATCTCATAATAATCTGAGGCATATCGGAGAGTATCTGGTCCGGCTCCGAAAAGATGCAATGCCTCATCTTTAAAAATAAACCCTATAACCGCCAGAACAATACCTGTTGCAAAGGAAAGCAAGGCTGCATTACCGAGTATTTGTTCAGCTCTTTTGTAGTTTTTTTCTCCAAGACTTAACGATATCCTGACAGCTGATCCCATGCCAACCATCATACCGAAAGCCATGAAAATGATCATCAGAGGGAAAATCACAGTCAGACCGGCCAGGGCAAGAGCATCCACCCCCTGCCCGATATAAATACGGTCAACAATATTATAAAGAGAGTTGGCAACCATGCCTGCAAAGGCAGGAAGAAAGTAGCTCCACATCAGCTTGCCTATCTTCTCATGTTCAAGGTCACGGACCTGTTTGGGATCTGTCATTAAATTATAAGAATTGGCAAAGATGTACCTATTTTTTGAATTATGAATTAGGACACGCAAAAATGTTGAGTCGTATAGTCGTTGATCTGTTAAGTCGTCAGGACATCAAACCGGGGAATAAAAAAAGCCGCCTCTTTTGAAGGCAGCTCTCTTTTGTAATGTAATTTTTACATCATTCCGGGCATTCCGCCACCCATTGAGGGAACAGGGGCCGGGTTCTCATCCTTCTCTTCAACAATTACAGCTTCTGTAGTAAGGAACATACCAGCTATAGATGCTGCATTCTCAAGTGCAATCCTGGCTACCTTGGCCGGGTCAATTACACCGGTTTTGGTTAGATGCTCAAACTTATCTGTCTGTGCGTTATAGCCATAGTCATCTTTGCCTTCACGTACTTTCTGAACAATAACTGCACCTTCTCTACCAGCGTTTGCAACTATCTGACGAAGAGGCTCTTCAATAGCTCTTTTAATGATTTCGATACCTGTTGTCTGGTCATCATTATCACCTTTGAGACCATCAAGAACTGAGATTGCACGGATATACCCTACGCCGCCACCAGGAATGATTCCCTCCTCTATTGCAGCACGTGTTGCATGTAGTGCATCATCAACGCGGTCTTTCTTCTCTTTCATCTCAACCTCAGAAGCAGCACCAATATAAAGTACTGCTACTCCGCCTGCCAGCTTGGCAAGTCTCTCCTGAAGCTTCTCCTTATCATAGTCTGATGTAGTTGTTGAAATCTGCTGTTTGATCTGGTTAACTCTTGCCTGGATCATGTCATGATCACCGGCTCCATTGACAATAGTAGTGTTTTCCTTGTTAACGGTCACTTTGTCAGCTACGCCAAGATCATTCAGGGTAGTATTCTCCAGCTTCATACCTCTCTCTTCGGAGATGACAGTACCGCCTGTAAGAATAGCAATATCTTCCAGCATCTCTTTCCTTCTGTCTCCAAAGCCCGGCGCTTTTACGGCACAGACCTTCAGAGAACCTCTTAGACGGTTTACAACCAGGGTTGCAAGTGCCTCACCTTCAATATCTTCAGCAATGATCATCAGGGGACGTCCGTTACGTGCTGTCTCTTCAAGAACCGGAAGCATATCCTTCATTGTAGATATTTTCTTGTCATGAATAAGGATATAAGGATTCTCCAGTTCAGCCTCCATTTTGTCAGGATTGGTGACAAAATATGCCGAGATGTATCCACGGTCAAACTGCATTCCTTCAACTACCTCTACCTTTGTTTCAGTGCCTTTGGCTTCCTCAACTGCAATAACCCCCTCTTTCTTTACCTTGTCCATGGCGGTAGCGATGAGTTTACCTATTTCCTCATCATTATTCGCGGATATGCGGGCCACCTGTTCAATCTTCTTAAGATCATCACCAACCACAGTTGACTGAGCTTTCAGGCTTTCAACAACTTTCTGCACTGCTCTGTCAATGCCTCTTTTCAGGTCCATCGGATTGGCCCCTGCGGTTACATTTTTCAGTCCCACACTGATAATGCTCTGTGCCAGAACGGTTGCAGTTGTTGTTCCGTCGCCTGCTGTATCAGAAGTTTTTGAAGCAACTTCCTTAACCATTTGTGCTCCCATATTTTTATATGGATCTGACAGCTCAATGTCTTTTGCTACCGTAACACCATCTTTAGTTATCTGTGGTGCACCGAATTTTTTCTCAAGAACCACATTACGTCCCTTGGGGCCAAGAGTTACTTTCACTGCATCAGCCAGCTGATCAATACCTTCTTTCAGAAGGTTGCGTGCTTCAATATTAAATTTTATTTCTTTTGCCATATTATTCAGTTTTTCGATTATTATGAAATATACAGAACATCAGACTGGGAGATGAGGAGGTAGTCAGTACCATCAATATTGAGTTCCTGACCAGAGTATTTTCCATAGAGTACTACGTCTCCTTTTTTAAGTTCCATCTCTTCATCTTTCTTTGGAGCGCCAACAAGAACGACAGTTCCTGCTCGTGGTTTCTCTTTAGCTGAATCAGGGATGATAATACCGCTGGCTGTTCTCTCTTCTGCCTCGTTAGGCTTAATAAGAACTTTACCGGCCAGCACTTTTCCTTTTAGTTGTGCCATTTTTAAATTGTTTTATAGTTAAACATTATATTCCTGCTTATGGTTTTCACAATTTGTGCCAAATGATATTTTACAAATAAAAAGTGTCAGTTCATGACAAACTGACACTTTTAAATATTTTATATGACACTTCTAGTTATTGTCACCTTCAGATTCAGGTACAGGTGTTGGCAATGTCGGGATAGCGTTGGGGTCCTGTTGTCTCTCAATAGCTGTACTTATAACCGATTCCTTCTCAACCTGGCCTCTTGGAATGGATGCTGTTGCTACCAGCGATAATACGAGGATGGCCACTGCAAGTGTCCATGTTGATTTTTCCAGAAAATCAGCTGTCTTTCTTACACCCATTGACTGGCCGGCAGAAGAAAAGTTGGCTGCAAGTCCTCCTCCCTTGGAGTTTTGAACTAATACAATCATGATCTGCAGAACGCATGCGATAATAATCAGGATTGTGACTAAAATATATATTCCCATCGCCTTTTTATTTTATTAACTCTTTAATCTTTTCAATACGGCTCGCAAAGTAAGCACTTTTTTCGGGATATTTCAAAGCCAATTTTTCATAAATATTTATTGCTTTGAAATAATAGCCCTGATTTACATATATTCTTGCCAGTGTTTCTGTTATAAATGATCCCGTCTCATTAGTACTGGCTTCAGAAAGGTCTTTGACGGGACCGGTTTCCTGAGTTGTCAGGCGTTCAAGTCGCGGACTTGTCTTAATAAACCGTTCAATGAGATCATCCGGAGTCAGCTGCTTAGCCGGCTCTTCCGGCTTGAAATCATCATCCCCAGGAGATGTAAGCTCTAGAAGCTCTTCATCTTCCGCAAAAGATATTTCTGCTTTACCTTCTGTCCGTGCAGAGAAATTGGGTTCAAGTTCAATCTCGAAGACAGTCTCTTCTGCCATATCATTTGATGTCTCAGGCATTTGAGCTATGGCCATTATACCTTCCGGATTCTCTGCAGTCTCTTCTGTATCAGAGACCTCTGATTCTTTTCTCTCGATTTCCGGTATGACAGGAGGAGGCATTGATATCTCGTTGAGGCGTGATTCAATCTCTGCAATAAGTTCTTCCCTGCTTCGGAGAGTTACCTCTTCTTCAGTCAAACCCGCGCTGGCATTGTTCTCACCTGCAATGACAGAATCCTCTTTCACCACCGGATGAATCTCCGCTGCCGGTGCTGGAGTAACCGGTTGATTCATAAAGAGATAGTGGTATAACACCTCCCTGTCAGCTACGAATAAAGCTGAATTCTTCAGCTGAGATTCAAACTTGATATCAGAGTTTTCCTTCAGTCCGCGAAGCAGAACAAGGTGGGCTGAATGAAACCATGGGAAGAGATCAGTAAGCTCTTGTATACCGTCCATGTCTCCCGGTCGCGGCACAGCATCTTCAGTGATAAACCTGTTGAAATCATTCCTGTTCATCAGCAACAATTACCAGTTTACAAATGCTTTATTGAAGATATCATCAATAAGCATCTTTATTATTTCATCAGTGGCTGTTGACTCTACAGCGCTGAGTTCCATGGAGCTGTCATAATCATAGTATCTCGAAAACGACTGTTCATAGCTCTTGTCTGGATCCACGTTATTTGTAAACCTTACTTTCACGGTAATAGTAAACCGGTTCATCGCAGCCTGCTCACTGTTCGCATTTACTGTCAGTGGTTGCGTCCTGTAGTCTGTGACATCACCTTCAAAACTTACATCACCTCCTGATGAAACAATATTAAGGTTGGTCTGCAACTTGCACATATCAATGAGGGCATCGGTAATGGTTTGACTCAAACCAGGCTGTACAAGGCTGGCTCTGTTCTGAAAATACTGAACACTAATGCTGCTCAAACCTGCCGTGCTCGCTCCGGAAAATGAATATATCCCACACCCCCCCTGAATAATGGAAAGCATTCCGAGGATGAAATAAATAATTGTCTTCCTGCCCGCTTGAAAAATGCTTTTACATCTCAATCTCATATTCCTTAATTTTGCGATAAAGTGTCCTCTCAGAAATGCCTAGTTCTGAGGCTGCCAGCTTTCTTTTTCCATTATTCTTTTCAAGCGCTTTTACTATCAGTTCTTTCTCTCTGTCAGAAAGTGACAGAGACTCTTCAACTACCTCCTCAGTATCCTGAATGCTACTCTTATTTACCGAGGGAGCGAAGTTCATTGCAACGGGTTGTAAAGGCTCTGCAATATCTTTATGATCTCTGCTTTCATGAAACAAATTTCGTGCAGTTTTTACTCCTGACTCAGTAAGGTTGACAGTCTCACTGCTGTTGTTGAGCATCTCATACACAAGGCTCTTCAGATCATGCATGTCGCTTTTCATTTCGAAAAGCACTTTATACAGGATTTCACGTTCTGAACCGAATCCTTTATCTTCCTTTCCTTTAACAAGAACCGGAAGACGTCCGCTCTGATAATCAGGGAGGTAGTTTGAAAGTATTACAGACGTCACCTCTCTGTCCTTTTCAATCACAGATATCTGTTCGGTGATGTTTTTCAGCTGCCTGACATTTCCCGGCCAGTAATAATTCAAAAGCATCTCTCTGCCATGACTATCAGGTCTTATTGCCGGCATGCGGTACCTTTCCGCAAAATCAACCGCAAATTTTCGGAAAAGGAGAATAATATCCTCTCCCCTTTCCCGAAGTGGCGGAACACGCACAGGCACAGTGTTAAGCCTGTAAAAGAGATCTTCACGGAATTTTCCGGAAGCCACGGCCTGTACAATATCAATATTTGTTGCGGCAATAACTCTGACATCTGTCTTCTGTACCTTTGAAGAGCCTACCCTGATGAACTCGCCTGACTCAAGTACCCTGAGAAGACGCACCTGGGTGGAAAGAGGCAGTTCTGCAACTTCATCCAGAAAAATTGTACCTCCGTTTGCTACCTCAAAATAGCCTTTTCTACTATCTGTGGCACCGGTAAATGCTCCCTTCTCGTGACCAAAAAGTTCAGAGTCAATAGTTCCCTCCGGTATAGCACCGCAGTTAACGGCAATATAGGATCCATGTTTGCGCAGGCTGAATGAGTGTATTACCTGCGGGAAAATTTCCTTGCCAGTGCCGCTCTCACCGGTGATCAGCACAGAGAGATCGGTTGGGGCAACCTGGACTGCTATATCAAGTGCTCTGTTAAGCCCTTCATAATTACCAATGATACCAAACCTTTGTTTTACGCTCTGTAACTCCTTCATCACTTTATTAGTAAACCTTGCGAATTTACTACTTTTTACATTATGTTAAAGCTCATTATGAGCAAATTCAGAGGCTATCCTTCACAGCCGGCAGGGTCTGAAAGCCGCGCTTTAAACTTTCATCCGATCTCATTGTTATTATGTTACATTAATAACATTGAGAGATATGAACTCCAATGGCAAATCATATTCGATAAAAGACCTGGAAAACTTCTGCGGTATAAAATCCCACACAATCAGAATGTGGGAGAAGAGATACGGCATCCTTACTCCCTGCCGAACTGATACCAATATCAGGGAATATACTGAGGACGAATTAAAGAAGCTGATCATCGTTTCGCTTCTTAACAGAAAAGGACTGAAAATATCTAGGATTGCTCATCTCAATAACAGTGAGCTCCTTGGCGAGGCAATAAGACTCAGCCAGGGTGCAACGGATAAAGCTTTTGAAGAAAGACTAAGTGATATCATTATTCCTGCCCTGAGCTTTGATGAGAGAGAGTTCAGGGAAATCCTGAAAAAGATTATAAAGAATTCAGGAATGGAGGCCGGGTATATTAAAGTATTATATCCACTAATGCAGAAAGCAAGAGCCCTCTGGCTGACAGATCGTATCTCACGCCCCCAGGAACAATTTATTATGAATGTCATCAGGTCAATGATTCAGAATGAGGAACTCGCATTGAAGACACCTGCTGAGAAGGAGACTGTTCCTCTTATTGATCTTGGCAATCCGGAGGGAATAAATGATCTGTTCTTCCTTAAATATCTGCTGCGCAAAAGAGGATATAATGTCATTTTCACCGAAGAAAAGCTTGTGCCAGGAGAAATTCAAAATATATTTCAGGTAAAACCTTTCCAATCACTGGTAATAAATTTCCCGTCAACAGTACCCGATGAAGGAGTAAAGCTTTTATGCAGCACACTGATTAAAGATCTTCACCTGAACAGGTTACTTATACTTGGAAGATTCAGTATCAGCCCTTCTCTTAAAACCGGTAAAACGGAGGTAATCTGCCATCCATCCTTTTTGACAGACTGGGCTGATAATCTATGATCTTCGCATTGCACTTCAAAATCTTTATTTCAGATCAATCGATTAAAATATTCTTCTTCAGGTTTGAGGTCAATGAAGGAGGCTTTCTCTTTTAGTTCCGAAATTTTCTTGAGCATTGCAGCGGCGAAGAGGGTGTTTTCCTGCTTGCCTCCGGTAAGACGGTGAGCTCTGGCCTTAGTTATCTTTGCCGCCTCACTCCATAAACGAAGGGTAGGACTGTCAAGAAAAGATATGGAAAACTTCTCCCATATATAATCTATAGCTGTTTCTGAAGGGTGAACCATATCAGATGCGTAGTAACGGTAATCACGAAGATCATCCATGAAAATCTCATAAGCAGGGAAATATCCTTCAGTCATCGGGTGCTTCTGGAGCTCCTCAACTGCAAGTAAAAGGTGAGATTTGCTTAGCTGGTTTGCATGAGCCCCGTCATTTATATGTCTGACCGGACTTACAGTGAACCAGACTTTTAAACCAGGATTAACTTCCGATAAATGATCAAGAGTTTGGCTCCATTTGTCAACAATCTCAGTATATGATGCCTGACGACGGGAGAATAGACCTGATGGCAGTTTGTGGCAGTTGGCCACAATCTGTCCGGTTTCATTCAGGGTAAAAATATAGGAGGTCCCAAACGTAACAAAGAGGAATGATGCTCTTCTAAAGAATTCTGATGCCGCTATGCTTGTATCATTAAGACGCTCTTTCAGAACATCCCGGTCATACGATGAGAATGCAGTATGATGATCGAGGCTTAAATAACGATTCTGGTGCAGGTAGATATCTTTATCTTCATACTTGTACGAGTCGGTGAACCTCTCAACGGCCCTTGCCACTGAAAAAGGATTGAACAGTGTCCCGTGAGGATTTGTCATGACATTGATTTTGCCTGCTGCCAGCCTGTATCCTATTTCATTGGCAAAGCATGAACCAAGGAACATCACAGGAGTCTGGTATGTGATCTTCCTCACAGAAGGCTCAGGTTGTATTTCAGTCCTCAGATCCATTAAGTGAACTATAACAGGGTATCAATCCATTCGCGTATAAATTCGAAATGATCATCCTTAAGAATATCATTATGGACTTCATGGTAAGCACCATCCCATAATTTAAGTGTTGCAACGGGGGCGGCACCAGCTACCTCAATCGTACCTGATGGCGATGTTATCATATCATCCCTTCCGTGTGTCAGCAATAG
>CAZGDJ010000009.1:0-20941 GCA_964524635.1 uncultured Rikenella sp.
GAAGTAAGGGCTAACCAGCTTACTGTAAGGCTTGAGCTACAAGCCGATTTCCTGGCAGGCGTATGGGCTCATTATGAAGACAGAGTCGTTGGTGCAATGGAGGCTGGTGATATCGAAGAAGCGCTTAGAGCAGCATCGGCAATCGGAGATGATGTACTTCAGAAAAAATACCAGGGTCGGGTAGTTCCTGACTCTTTTACCCACGGATCTGCAGCTCAACGTTCTGAGTGGTTGAAAAAAGGATGGACTACAGGTGACCTGAACCAGGGTGACACCTTCAGCGCCGAGCTCTGATCAGGGCAAGTATTCTTTCGCATTAAAATCAGGTAAAAACACCCGTTTATTTTGCTTTAAACAGGTGATATACCGCAATATTTATTTGGCGTCTCTTTTATACTTTTATCATCACTAAAAAGATAGAAGTATGAAAAAGACTGTTTTACTGATTGCTGTTACATTGATTGGAGTTTCAGTCTGTGGACAGGTAAAAACCGGAACCCTGAAAATATTTTCCGAACTCGATGGAGTGGTTGTATACCTGGATGAAAACAAGCAGGGAGATAACATTCAGGTGATTAATGAAGTACCTGTTGGAACCCATTACCTGAAAGTGCTTAAAGACGGTGTGAATGTATTTGGAGAACTGATTAATATTCAGGAAAATACAGTCACAACTGTGCTCGTGAAAAACACAGGACAGGTTCAGGAGAAAATCCTTGAAAGCAAAACAGCCGAGCAGCAGGAATATCAAAACAATAAGCTTGATATTATGCTTACAACGGGATCAGTAACCACCACCTCGGGGGCAAGTACCTTATTTCCAGGATATTATTCATATTGGGGATATTCAAAATCAGTTTCAAATACTACTGCCGTTACTGACTGGAAAATAATCCAGGGTGGCATAAAAGAAATTTCCGAATACAATCTTGCAAACCTGACGGCTAATAATGAAATCCTGCAGGCTATGGCAAATGATAACAAGAAATCAGCGAAGATGGCAAGTGCGGGTGCAATAACATTTCTTGGATGCCTGGTTGTAGGAGGAGTTTTTCTTGCTGATATGTTTGTAAAGAAACCATTTCTTCACCCTGATGGCACAAGTGCTCCTAATTGGGAAATAGGTGTAGCTTCTGTCAGTATTGTAGGGTGTGTAATTGGTTACGGAATAACAATGGGATCTGACAAGCACTTTCCGGCACATTACTATGATGTAGATAACGCTGCAAAGGAAGCCCAGAATTTTAACCTTTCATTGAAGAAAAGACTGGGTTTACCTGAAAATTATGAGGATAAGTGATAAGATGTTCTGATCATAATAAAGGGATTCTGGATTCAGAATCCCTTTTTATTTAAAATTAAAGTATAATTCTTAAATTTCATCTTCATTCATAGAATAATGGACAAAATTCAATTGTGCAAAAAAGTATTATTTTTTTCTGTTTCGTTGTTGATGATTTCCTTTTCAATGACGGGGCAGGTCAGGCAACCTGTTCTGAAAGCTGCTGACAAAGTAAAAATGTTTAACAGACAGGCACTGATGAGAGAATCTTCTCCGTATAAAGACCTGCACTGGCAATACCTGGGACCTGTCAATATCAGTGGACGCTGCACTGATGTTGAAGCTTTGTCTCCGAGGGGAGGACAATATGTAATCTGGGTTGGTTCTGCCAGTGGAGGAGTGTGGAAATCAGTGAACGAGGGGACCACATTCACGCCTGTATTTGATGAAATGCCCACTGCATCAATAGGTGACCTTGCAATAGATCCAAAGAATCCCGATGTTGTTTGGGTGGGAACAGGTGAATCTAATATCTTCAGAAGCTCAAACGCTGGTTGCGGAGTCTTTAAGACCACCGACGGAGGAATCACCTGGACACTGATGGGTCTTGAAAACACTCATACAATAGGACGAATCAGGGTCAATCCGCAAAATACTGATATTGTCTATGTTGCAGCCACAGGCCATGAATGGACTCCTAATGATGAGAGAGGCCTTTTCAAAACCACTGACGGAGGCAAGA
Organism: uncultured Rikenella sp.; assembly: GCA_964524635.1. Taxonomy (GTDB): domain Bacteria; phylum Bacteroidota; class Bacteroidia; order Bacteroidales; family VadinHA17; genus SR-FBR-E99. The sequence goes on from CAZGDJ010000009.1 coordinate 2,025, forward strand.
CATGGCATAAGATACTTTATATTGACACTAATACTGGTGTATCAGATATTGTTCTTGATCCGGATAACCCGGAAATCATCTATGCAACTACATGGGAACGTATCCGGCTTAAATGGAATGACCCAAGGACTTATCAGTCTACCCGCCACACAGGGATATGGAAGTCAACTGACGGAGGGAAAAAATGGAAGGAGATTAATGAAGGCCTGCCATTACCACAATACCGTGGAAGAATAGGTATTGATATCTGTATCTCAAAACCTGAAGTCCTTTATGTTCTCCTTGATAATTATGAGGTGGCTTATAAAGCACAAAATGAAGAAAAGGATTCATACGGACGACAGAAGAAAGACGTAATAAAAGGTGCAACTATTTACAGGACTGACAACGCAGGAATGACATGGAATCAGGTAAGCGGACTTACTCCTGAGACAAAGACATACATGGAACGCCATTCCGCAACCTACGGCTGGGTATTTGGGCAGATACGGGTGGACCCGAAAGATGAGAATACAGTATATTCGCTTGGCATAGAGTTACATAAGTCAGTTGACGGGGGCAAAACATTTAAACCTCTTGATGGACCTCATGTTGACCATCATGGTCTCTGGATTGATCCCAACAACACAAACTACCTGCTCAATGCTCAGGATGGAGGTATTGCTATTTCCTACGATAAAGGGATGAACTGGAAATACCCCATCGAAGCACTGCCTCTGGCGCAGTTCTATAATATTGAATATGACTTTAACGAACCTTTCAGGGTGTTTGGATCCATCCAGGACCATCACAGTTTCTATGCTCCGGTAGACTTGTCAGACGGACGAGACAAGATAAAGCCGGTAATGTTTACAAATATCCTGGGCGCTGAAGGCAGCTCGCATGCCGTTGATCCACGGGATAATAACACTATATATGCAAGCACTTTTTACGGAGCTCTTGCAAGAGCTTTAATTGACAAATACCCTGAGGAACGTAAAGAGCTTCTTCCATCAAGATATAATGAAGAACCACAACTGCGCGGTGAGTGGGTTGCGCCAACTATTCTCTCTTCACATAATCCTGATATTGTGTATCATGGGATGCAATATGTATTGATGTCACGTGATAAGGGAAATACCTGGCAGTATATAAGTCCTGACCTTAGTTTTAATGACCCCGCAAGGTTCGGAGACATAAATTACCAGACTATCCAGACGCTTGATGAATCGCCGCTCCACGCGGGACTTTTGTATGCAGGAACTGATGATGGCAGGATATGGCGTACAAAAAACGGAGGTGAATCATGGACTGAGACAAGAAACGGAGCTGTGCCCCAGCGCTGGGTCTCGCGAATAGTGGCTTCAAAGCATTTTATTGGTACAGTATATATGACCCAGACAGGTCGCAGGGATGATGATTTTCAGGTATATATCTGGAGATCAGATGATTTTGGAGATACATGGACTGATATCTCAGGAAATATACCTGTCGGACCCGTGAACGTAATCAGGGAGGATCCTGTGGAAAAGGAGATTCTCTATGTTGGGACTGATGCCTCGGTTTATGTAAGTACAAACAGGGGAGAGAAATGGGATGTCCTTGGAGATATTCCTTTTGTATATGTGCATGACCTGAAAATCCATCCTCGCGATAATATGATAATCATCGCCACACATGGCCGTGGAATGTTCGTTCTTGATGCAAATAATATTAACCGGAAAAACGATTTTAAGGTGATTAGAACAGGGTAAAAAACACAATCCGGATATTTAACCTGATTATAAGACCTAATGCTTGACTGTTTTATATTCAGAAGGCTGGTTGTTTTTATATTATTATTGATACCCCTATTTGCTTTTTAGTTTTTGATTTAACAAAACTTGTGTATATTTGCTTCAAAAAAGAACGCATGTTATTATATGCAGGTAAGGAAAACTGAAGTTGAGCGGGCTATACTGAAAAAGGCAGAGATAGAATTTTACAGGTTCGGTTTTAAAGACGCTTCGCTCCGTAGGATTATTAAATCCTCGGGAACCAGCATAGGTAATTTCTATAACTATTTCAGAAGCAAAGATGCTTTATTCGAAGCTTTGGTGGGTGAAGAGTACAATCGTTTTACCAGTTTTCTGAACAAGCATCAGAATGTTGAAAATGAAAGTTTCGTTACTGAGTTCTCGGTTGGGGAAAAGGACTGGAGGCAACGCCTGGATGAGATAGAAAAACAACTCCTCCCGGACTTGGTAAGCCAAATGATACCTGACTTTAATATGAGATTTGTTATTTTAATTGAAGGGAGCAAAGGAACAAAATATGAAAATGCAAGCAAAAGACTGATAAATCTTATAAAGGATCACTTTGACGGTCATACCAGGGAGGAAGGGATTAAAATGCCTGAAGGACTTAACAGGTTGCTGGCTGAACAATTTCTTACCGGTATTATAAAAATTATTAAGATGCATAAAGGCAATAAAAGAAAAAGAAACCTGCTGCTGACTGATTTCATTTTATTCTTCTTTGCAGGTGCGATGAGTCTGTTTGTACGTTAATATTTTTATTTTAAAAAAGAACACATGTTATTAAATAAGAAATGATTGAAATAGATGATTTAAGTTTTACATATAGTAAGACTAAGAAGAGAGCTGTTCAGAAAATGAACTTTGACATTAAATCCGGAGAAATATTTGGATTTTTGGGCCCGAGCGGAGCTGGTAAAACAACAACCCAAAGATTAATTATAGGGCTGCTAAGGGGTTATTCGGGTAAAATTAATGTATTGGGAAAGGAGCGAAATTCATGGGGTAAAGAATTCTTTGAACAGGTAGGTGTGGCGTTTGATTTTCCAAACCTGTATCAAAAGCTTACTGCGGTGGAAAATCTGAAACTGATAAGTTCTTATTACAAATCACCTAAAGCTGATATAAACGGGTTGCTTGACAGGGTTGGGCTCTTACCAGATAAGGATGCAAGAGTTGAAAGTTTCTCTAAAGGTATGAAAATGAGACTTAATTTCATAAGGGCTATTATGCACCATCCAAGACTTATGTTTTTTGATGAGCCTACATCAGGCCTGGATCCTGTAAATGCCCATATCATTAAAGATATCATTATGGAACAGAAAGCTGAAGGCAGAACGGTTTTCCTGACCACTCATAATATGACTGTAGCTGAACAGCTCTGTGACAGAGTCGCATTCGTTGCCGATGGAGAGATACTGGTTATCGGAAAACCTTCAGAATTAATGATAGAGCATGGCAGGCGTAACGTTAAGGTTATGTTCTCAGATAACGGTAAAATGAAGCAGGAACTATTTGAAATGAATGGATTAGGAACGAACATGGATTTTGTCTCTCTTTTGCGTGAGAAAGATGTAAAAACAATACACAGCTGCGAAGCAACGCTGGAAGATATTTTCATCAAATTAACCGGGAGGAAGCTTATATGCGACTGATTTATGCAATAAGGACTGATGTTTTATTTCAGTTTAAACACGGATTCTACTTTGTATACCTCGCGATTACAATAATGTACCTGGTTATTCTGTCTTTTATTCCAGGTGAAGCGCTTTCTGTAGTAACACCTTTGGTTATATTTTCTGACCCTTCAGTGCTGGGGCTTTTTTTTATAGGTGGAATTGTAATGCTGGAGAAAATGCAGGGGGTGTTGTCTGTAATACTGGTATCGCCTTTGCGTTCTTCAGAGTATCTGTTGTCAAAAATCATTTCGCTGGTCTTAATATCTGTTATCGCCAGTCTTGCTATAACCTTTTTTGGATATCATGGCCATGTGAAATGGATTTTATTCATCCTCTCAATCATACTAACCTCTGGTCTTTTTACAATGTGCGGCCTGATTATTTGTGCAGGTTGTAACACTGTAAATGGATATTTCATTAAAATGATACCCTATATGTTGTTGCTTGTTATACCCTGTTTTTCTCTTGTTGGATTTCCATTTTCATGGTTATTCTATATAGTGCCATCTGTTTCCTGTCTTCGCCTTATTATGGGTGCTTATGTTTCAATCCCTCCATATGAGGCTTTAGCACTGATAATTTTCCTTGCAGTAGTGAATTACCTTTTTTTCAGATTTACCTTAAGAGTGTTTGAAAAGAAAATCGTATTTCAGGAATAATTATGATACACATAACCCACTTAAAGAATGATGTAAGGCAAATAGCCCGGGATCCCGTAATGCTGCTTCTCCTGTTTGCACCACTTCTATTAATACTGATTTTCAAAGAGTTGATAACCATTCTTGTACCTGTTCTCTATGAAAAGACAAATTTTGATTTGTCTCTATGGTATGAGTATGTCTTGTCTTTTGTTTCTCTGATCATCCCTGGGTTATTGGGCATAGTAACAGGTTTTATGATGATTGATGAACGCGATGGCAAGATTGTTGAACTGATGTCTGTGACGCCAATGGGACGCACAGGTTACATCATTAACCGTTTGTCTCTCTCAGGCATTTTAAGTGTTGTTTGGGGAACCGCTGCTTACTATTCCCTGGGTATTGTCTACCTTCCTTTACTGACATTGATCTGTCTTAACTTACTAATGTTAATGGAATCATCAATTATGGGATTGATGCTTTTCATTGGAGCAGAGGATAAAGTAAAGGGACTTACTTTTGCAAAGGGGTTAAATATCATGAATCTGTTTGCTTTTTCTGATTTGTTTTCTCTCAGATGGTTAACAGTTATATCCTGGTTTTTCCCTTCTTATTGGTTGGCTGCCGTGATAAAAAAACCTGATTCACCTGTTGTATCGTTGACAGCAATTATTGTCCATGCCTTCTGGCTTACAATACTAATACTCAGGTTCAGAAAAAGAACTGATCATTTATAAATGAAAATTGCCGGAAGATTACCAGATGATACAAGGTCAGATAAGGATATTTGTTCTTATGTTTTAAGACAGATGTTATATCTTTATGGTTTGGTATTAGAGTTAAAAGAAGAGAAAATATGTCATTGACAGAAAAAATTGCCGGCGACCTTATGGCTGCCATGAAATCAAGGGATACAGAAAGCCTGGAAGCACTCAGAGCTGTAAAAACAGCCTTTATACTTGCCCGTACCGAAAAAGGCAGCGATGCTGTTCTTAGTCCTGAAGAAGAACTCAGGATAGTACAGAAACTGTTTAAGCAGCGGATGGAATCTGCAGCTATTTATAAGGAACAATCAAGACAGGATCTGTATGAAAAGGAGATATCTGAAGCTAAAGTCCTTGAAAGATACCTTCCTGCCAGAATGGGTGAAGAGGATCTTATGAAGTTACTGAAAGAGATTATTGAAAGAGTAGGTGCAAAATCACCGGCAGATATGGGCAAAGTAATGGGAGTGGCAACTAAGGAACTTGCCGGCAAGGCAGACGGGAAAGAAATATCGGCCAAAGTCAGACAACTGCTCGGATAAATGTCATGAAGTTAATACAGTAACCTTCTACTGCATCTCCCGCGTAATTTCCCTGATGGTTCTTTTAGAGTTTGGTAAAAGGTCCGGGGGGCACTTACCTGTTGCCTCCTTTACCTGATATCTTTTGCACTGCAACCATCCTTTCTCACCCGCATCACAATACATTTTTTTATAAACAGCAGAGGTGACTGCTTTATCTTTCAGCAATCCGGAATAAATAGGACATTTCTCGTAATTCTTGCAAATTGCGCTCATAAATGCAATGTTATTGTGCAAAAATGAAATATACTAAAAATTTCCTGCGCGAGGAAGCTCCGGATTAGAAATAAATCTATTTCTGTTTAAGAATACTAATAGTTTTCGTTTTCGATGATTGAGCTTTGAGTTTTTAAATCAAAAGAAGCAATCATCGGAGCATTTGTCTGCGCTTTATTGACAACCCGAAAAAAATACTAGTACTGGTCTTTATCCCTGGTTTGTTACATAAGCAATGATTAATAATTCAATAGGCCTTCTGGTTACAAACCATATGTACTTCAAATTTATACATATTTTTGTTTTAAATTAATAAATTATAATATATTTGTATTAAGATATTTATATTAAGGTAAGTTAAAGAATGTATACCTAATGTCAATACCTGATTTATTGGTAAAGTGTGAAAAAGTGTAAAAAGAATTAATATGAAAAAATGCTTGGTAAACGGTATTTCTTTATCTGTATTCTTTGATACAAGAAGACAAAAAGCTGATTCTACTTACCCTGTTAAGTTCCGGGTAACATATAAAAGAGAAAGAGCTTATTTTCTGTCAGGAGTAGACCTGACAGAGAATCAATGGATGGAACTGCCCTCTGCCAGCAATAGACAACTGGCAGATTTAAGAGAAACAATTGTTTCAGGATTTGAGAGGATCAAAGATCAGGTAAAGAATCTTAGTGATGGAGACGGATTCTCTTTGGAAAGACTGCGGGAAAGCCTGAAAAGAGAAAACAATGGAAGCCTGAGTAGAGCTTTCAACAAAAAAATTTCGGCACTTAATGTAGCAGGACAAACTGCGACCGCTTCAACTTATCAGTGTGCCATTAAAAGCATACGAAAATTTGCCGGTGAAGAGGTAATGTTTCTGGATATTACTCCAGACTGGCTAAACAGATATGAGACGCATTTACTGAATGAGGGCAAGAGCATAACTACCGTGAAGTTTTATACAGAGTGTATCAGATCTGTTATAAATGAGGCAAAAGATAACGGTATAATCAGTGGATCACAATACCCTTTCGGAAAGGGAAAATTTAAGATAAAGAAAGGTGTTGGCAGAAAACCGGCATTGACAATATCGCAGATCAGTGAAATAATGAGGATTCAGTTATCGACTGATACTGAACAAAGGTCAAGAGATCTGTGGTTATTTAGTTATATGACAAATGGAATCAGGTTCAGCGATATGCTAAGGCTTAAATATAGGGATATAACCTATGGCGAGATACACTTTTACCGGGAAACGACAGGGCGCGCCATGAGAAAACAAAAAGAGATTTCAGCCTCTTTGCTGCCTGAAATGCGTGAAATAATAGGCAAATGGGGTAATACTGACAGAAATCCGGACAATTATATTTTCCCTTTTCTTAAAGCGAATATGGATATGGCAACGGAGAAAAGAATAATCCAGAATGTGATAAGGCTGACTAATAAAAAAATGGCTGAAATCAGTAAGATGCTTAATATCAGTACAATCAGTACATTAACAGCCCGCCATAGCTATGCTGAAGTATTGAAGAGGAGCGGAGTGGGCATCAGCTACATCTCTGAGTCACTTGGTCATGCTGACCTAAAGACAACCGAAAACTATCTTGCATCACTGGAGCAGGAGGAAAGAGCAAAGAACTCCCTTCAACTCATAACCTTTAAATCTTGGTATGTATAAGTTTCACAACCTGTCGTTATCGGTAGACAGAAATAGCATTTTTCCGGTAAAAGCATAGCTGCTGATGATTTGAGAGAAGTCTCAAATGATTCTATTGATCCTGAATTAAACAATAACTGATGGATATTTTGTGTTTCATAACAGATACGGAATACAACTGTATGGCATAGTTGTTGCTGATAAATAAGTTGTTATTTAAACAGCTATTTTATACTTTGCATATCCTAAAGGCTACTTAAATGAAAAACACAATCTTTCTCATTGTTATTCTTGCAGTCTCAATGATGACTACAGTATCCGGACAGAAGGGAGACAAAACCTCTGCAAAAATTGTAATTACCGGCACTGTCACAGGATTAGACGGGAAAGCGGTTCCCGGAGCACAAATATTCATTGATAGCGTAGGTACTGGGATCACAACTGATGATTTTGGGAAGTATAAGGTAAAGACAAATCCAGGTGCAAAAATAGTATTTGCCTATTCCTTTATGTGCGGTTCCGGCGAAGCAGCAATTGACGGGAGAACGAAGGTTGATATTAAACTTGATCCCCGAAAAGATACCAGGCCTGATTTCAAAAGTCTGCCATCACAGGCATCAGAAGGCTCTGCATCTGCAAAGACGAAGAAAGCCAATACATACACTAATATTTTCGACATGATCCGCCAGGAAGTCCCGGGAGTCCTTGTTAGTGGAAGCAGCGTTGTCGTTCAACAGCAAAACTCTTTCTATGGAAGCTCGGCACCATTATTTATAGTAAATGGTGTAAGAGTCAGCAGCATCGGTAACATTAATCCTCGTGAAGTAAAGTCAATTGTTCTCTTAAAAGGTTCTCAGGCAAACATTTATGGAAGCGAGGGGGCAAACGGAGTGCTAAGCATCACCCTGATAAGCGGAGCTGACAATTAGTCCGGCAATTTTTTTTGCCAGGCTAATGTGAAATACTGAGCAACGGCTTTCAGAATTTTTTTGGTTGTGTTGTTTATCCTGTTTTCAGGGAACAATAGTATTTAGGCGCTAATTGCGGTACTGTCGCGGGCTCAAACACCATTTACGGGAATGATTGAATCTGTTGTGACTTCAGAGGTGAAAGAGCCAGTTAAAATCATAACTCACATGATGTGCTAATTAATGAATTGCAATCATTTAAGTGTCACTATTAATTGGTAATATTACCAAAATATATTAATAACTGACTGCAGGCGTTGCAGAGATTAGTTCTGGAGTAAAGAACCTGCTGCTTTCAGAGAGGTAAAGAATGAATATTCTAATTATACAGGAATGTCAAAAGTAAAGCTAAAATCATTCTTAATCTTTTTTGTTTTATTAACCCTCTGTACCTGTATTGATCCTTATAATCCCCAATTGCCGGGATATGATTCGCTTCTTGTTGTTGAAGGCCTTATTACAAACGAAAACTCATCATATACGGTTAAATTATCCAGAAACATCCAGTCACAGGATTCTGTTCCGGAGAAGGTGTCTGATGCAGTAGTATCTGTTACGGATGAACTGGGAATTAGCACAATGCTAATTAATTATGGTGATGGAGTGTACAAGACGGACAGTACGGTATTTACCGGTGTTATCGGCAAAAGCTATTCTTTGCATATTCTTACCCCTGATGGCAAAGAATATGAGTCTGATGCATGTACTATGGTGCCGGTGCCTGATATTGATAGTATTTATTATTTAAAGGATGCAAAAATAAACAATGATAAGAGTGAGACTCACGAAGGGATAAGTATGTATCTTGATTCTGAAGAGGGTAATGGAATCAATAACTATATCAGATGGGAGTATGAGGAAACATGGAAATTTGCATTGCCATCAATTAAAAGATATGATTACGTCAATGACTCAACAATGCCACCGGTTGCTATTCAAAAGGATTTTTGCTGGAAGCAGAGGAAATCCTCGGAAATATTGATTCAGTCATTTACGCCACAACAGAAAGGCCATATTCAGAAGGTGCCAATAACTTTTATAGCTTCAGATTTATCAGATCGCCTGACAATTCAGTATAGCTTACTGGTAAAACAATACTCTGTTTCAGAGACAGAATTCGGTTTCTGGAAAGCCCTGAAAAAGGTGAATGAAAACAGTGGTGATATTTTTGGGTCTCTGCCATTCTTTGTAAATGGCAATGTTTTTAATGTTGAAAATAAGGAAGAGCAGGTCCTGGGATATTTTCAGGTCTCGGCTGTTAGTCAGAAAAGAATTGACATCCCGCTCAAAGATTTATTAAAACTTAATCTTCCATTTTATCATTATGATTGTGATAGAATAGAAATCTCACCTGATGACTATTGTTCGTCCGGTTCAATGGGTTGTGTGCCACCAACATGGGATCAATTGTACCAGATGTGGACGGAGGATAATTATGTTTTTATTGAACCGGTTTATGATCCGGAAACAAGAGAACTAACCCATTATATTTTTGCAGTCCCTGAATGCTCCGACTGTGAACTGAGCGGGACACTTACGAGACCGTCATTCTGGACAGATTTGAATTAGCAGGAGAAACTGGCAGGGCGATAATACCAGTTGATGTCCATTGGAAAAACCGACTTGTTGCATGATATTCTGCCTTCAAATAAATATGGCTGCTGCATAGAACCATTTGGTTTGTTTAAATACTTAACTAATTGTTGTTATTTTTCACCTGTTAATTGCAGAGAGGGAAAGATAATCAAACACCTGATTCTAAAAAGCCAATGATAATTGAAGAGACTTATAGCCTGCTTAAAAGCAAATATTGGAGCAAGTTTGAAAAACTCATTATCTCTGACGTTAGAATTGGATTTTACCTGACCGCTGTTCGTTTATCTGATGGCAGTATTGGTACTTCTGCAACTATAACTGATAGTTTACCTTTTTGTGCAAAAAGTAAAAGGGATTTTGGGGATTTTACGCCTCTAAGAATCAAAGGTCAGAAAGTACTGGATGTTTTAGAAACAGTCAAAGAATCAGGCGTAATATTATCATTGAAATCGTCAGTTTTAAATGCGATTTCCTCTGATATAATTTCTAAAGGGAATTATAAAATCATTGAAAATTGTGATCCCATTCAATTGTTGGAGCTTAATTCCCAAAAGATCATAACGATAGTTGGAGCATTTCAATCGTACATCGGTAAGATCTCAGGCACAAATAGTAAGCTGCATGTGCTTGAATTAAATGAAAATGCCCTGCTCCCGGAAAACAAAAAATATTTTGCCTCATATAGTGAATATAAAAAGATACTTCCGGGTTCGGATATAATTATAATAACCGGACAAACACTTGTAAACAGAACAATTGATGACCTGCTATCAGTAATATCCGACGGCACACAGGTTATTGTCACAGGCCCTTCCGGCAATATTCTTCCTGACATCTTATTTAAGAATAAAGTAAGCATTATTGGTGCGTTGAGAATCACAAAGCCGGAAATCCTGTTTGACATTGTCAGCGAGGGAGGAACTGGTTTTCATCTCTTTAAATATTGTGCTCAGAAAATTTGCATTTTAAAGGGAGATGAAAAATAATTTAAGTGAAAAATGGATTAAGGCCTCAATTATTGGGACTATCTGGGCTGCCTCAGAGATTGTTCTGGGAAGTTTCCTTCACAACCTGAAAGTGCCATTCAGTGGTAATATGCTTACTGCAATTGGTTTGATTATTCTCATATCAGTAAGCTTTACATGGAATGAAAAGGGGCTTTTCTGGCGTGCCGGATTAATATGCGCAGTGATGAAAACACTGTCACCAAGTGCGGTAATTTTTGGACCAATGATTGCCATTTTCATGGAAGCTTTTCTTCTCGAATTATTCGTCCGGCTTTTAGGCAGAACTTTTGCAGGCTACATGATTGGAGCCATGTTTGCAATGTCATGGAACCTGTTTCACAAGATCGCAAACTATATTATTTATTATGGATCAAACATTATTGAAGTCTATAGTAATCTCCTGAAATTTGCGCAAAAACAGCTTAACATTCAGACTGACATAGTCTGGCTTCCTGTTATAGTTTTGCTGATTATCTACGCTTTGTTTGGGCTTTTAACTGCAATTATAGGGATAAGAGTTGGCAGGAAAATATTAAAGCATCCGGCTTCCAATCTCCCGGATGTCAAAAATATTCCAGTCGAAAAATTAAACGATAACGCAGGATATACATTTAATTACTCAATCTGCTGGTTAATATTTGATATTATCCTGATTATCAGCTCATTTATACTGTTAAATAATACAGCATGGTTTATATGGAGCCTTGCTATAACCGGGATAGTTGTCCTATGGGCTTTGCGTTACAAGCGGGCTTTGCGTCAGCTAATGAAGCCCAAATTCTGGGTATTTTTTGTACTGATAACATTAATTACTGCCTTTGCTTTTACAAAAGCACAACCAGGGGGGAATTTATTGAAGGAGGGTCTCTTAACGGGCTTTCAAATGAACTTCAGGGCAGCTGTAATTATTGTTGGGTTTGCTGTGTTAGGTACAGAGTTATATAACCCACGCGTAAGAAATTTCTTCCGGAGAACATCAATTAAAAATTTCCCATTGGCCTTGGAACTATCGGTTAAAAGCTTGCCATTATTTATAGCTTACATACCAGACTTTAAAAGCCTGATCAAAAATCCTGTATCGATCTTTTATCAGGTTATTTCGCTTGCAGAAAGGCGGCTTTCAGAAATCAGAGAAAGTGATTATACCAATAATCGTGTCTTCATTATTGCGGGAACCGTGGGTAGTGGCAAAACAACTTATATGAAAAATCTGATTGACTTCTTCAGGGAGAAAAATCAAAAAGTGGGAGGGATTATTGCGGAACGGGTATTATCTGGTTCTCAGACAACCGGTTATGATCTAATAAACATTGAAAACGGAGAAAAAGAAGTCTTTCTCAGACAAAATGAGGCGCCAGGATATGATACTATTGGCAGATTCGGAATTTACCCTGAAGGTCTCGCTCTGGGGAAGGCAGTCTTAAATTCTTTGATTTTAAAAGAAAATACAATTATTATTATAGACGAAGTTGGGTTGCTGGAGCTTGACAATAAGGGATGGGCTGAATCTTTTAGTTCCTTGCTGGCCAGATCTGAAAACAAAATTTTGATAACAGTCCGGGATAAATATATTAACGACGTAAAGAATAAATGGAATCTTTCAGAGGCAACCATCTTTAATATCACAGAGACAGATTACCTGACAGCCGGAAAGTTAGTTTTGAAATAATGTCATTTGCAGCAAAGAAAAAATTCATGTTTGGAAGACTTGAAAAAGCATTTAAGGAATTCCGGGCATTGATAGGTCTATTTTGAGAAGAACATTTTAATTGCCACAAGGACTAGTAAAACACTGAAAATTTTTTTCAGTGTACCTTCCGGAACTGACATTGAGAATTTTGAGGAAAGCCAACTCCCTGCCATGAATGCAAATGCTATTATCAGTGCATATTTAATATTTACATATCCGCCCTGATAGTAATTATATGCCGCAAATACTCCTATAGGAGGAAGCATAACAGCAAGGCTGGTTCCTATTGCCTGATGTTGTGAAAAACCCAGTAAAAATACCATGGCAGGTATCATTATTATTCCGCCGCCGATACCCAGCAGACCTCCAAGGATGCCTGCCACAAGTCCAATCAGAATAAGCATCAGCAAGTTATAAATATCCATATTTTTCACTTTGGTTTAACTGACTATATCTTCATTACTAATTCATTGCCGGGTTCAAGTTAAGTCTATTTTTCTTGAAGCGGTGATTTTGAATCTAGGTTGACTCGTAATTGTTTTTTTGACTTTGCATAGTTCGGCAACATTTATTGCTGAAGGAATATATTTTTCAGGGAAACTTTCCGGCAGCTTAATTTCCAGATCAATATTGGCAGGGAGACCTGTTTCCTTGTCATATACAGTGCTCTGAACAATTTATATTCCTTCTGTCGGGATATTACGATTATCGCAAAATGATTTCACGTAAATGCCCGCGCAAGTGCCTATTGATGCCATAAAAAGGTCAAAAGGAGAGGGCGCAGTGTTGCCGCCACCTCCATCCAGGGGTTGATCAGTTCTTATCACATGACCATTTAAATGAGCTGTGATTACTTTATCACCATCGAAAGTTATTTCCATATTGATTTTGATTATTTATTAGGTTTTTCGCGCTCAGCTATTAAAAGGAATACATCAAAATACCTTTTCACATTGACTGATATTTCCTTATTAATAGTGAATATTTTTCTGTGACTGATATTTGTAAAACCTTGTTTTCTTATCAGGTCAGACAAAACCTCGATACCGAATCCCTTATGACCTGTAAAACCATCACCATGAAATGAGCCATCTTCGGAATAGAGATCAGCAATTGCCAGGTATCCGCCATGATTGAGCAGGCTATAGAATTTTTGTATCATGCCTTCAGTATCTGCGACATGGTGAAGAACCATCTGTGTAAATATGAGATCGAATTTATCTGCTTTATATTCGGCATGTTCCAGATCAAATCTAAGCGGCTTCAGATTTTTCACTCCGGTCGTTTCTATCTTATTGTTGATAACCTTAACCATTTCAGGTGAATTATCCATCAGAATTATTTCCTTCACAAGGTCTTTAAGCAGGAAACTTGTAATACCTGTACCTGCTCCATATTCCATTGCCGTCATCTCCCTGTTTAAGGGGATTATTCTTTTGATTTCATTAGCGACAGCCTCGGATCTTTCCCAATGCATCGGGTTCTTATCCCATTCTGATGCTTTTAAATCGAATTCGTTCATGCTAATTATAAACTCTGTGGTTCACGGTTGCTCTATTAACCCTTTTGACAACAAACAATATTATATAGAGTTCATCATAGTGTCAATAGAGTTTTCCCATTTTAAAAGTACAATCTCTCTTTCTAAAATACTAAAATACTTTACTAAGTAGGGTAAAACTGTTTTTGTTCGGTTAAAGAATAGTTAACTTTATTATGACAATGAATTATTGATAACTCATATCTTTCTCAATTGACTAAAGAAGAGTTTAAATTATTGTTTGACAACTATTTCGATTCTGTGCGCAGTTATCTGGTTTATCGCGGTGCAGATAAAGATCAGGCTTCTGACCTTGCACAGGATGTATTTTTGAAGGTTTGGGAGAAACAGATGATTATTGAAATGAAGACAGCCCTCAGATTATTGTATAAAATTGCACATGATATGTTTATAAGTCAGTACCGCAGAGAAACTTTAGAAAGGAACTACAGAGAATCGCTGGACTATGATGCCACTGATTTCTCACCGGAAGAACACCTGCGTCATAAAGAATTGCTTTCAAATTATACAAATGCCCTGGCGGCATTAAGCGAGAAGCATCGGATAGTTTTTCTGATGTCAAGGATAGAAGGACTTAAGTATCATGAAATAGCTGATCGGTTGCAACTGAGTATTAAGGCAGTGGAGAAACGAATGAACATTGCATTGACTTATCTTAAGAAGGCTTTACAGGCATAAAAAATGAAAAAAGAAAGCTATTATAAAGAGCATGATATATTTCCCGGGGAAATTGAATCGGTGATGTCCAAAACTCACATTCACTGGGATAAGAGCAAAGAGCAGGTGTGGATGGAACTGGAGAGAAAAATTGAGGCTAATGATGAGGTTGAGCCTGTTGCAAAGACCATAGCCCTGAATTCTCCCTGGCTCAGAGTTGCCATAGCAGCAGGATTTGCCTTGCTGATTGGGATTTTTGCACTTGTTAAATTTTATACAAAGACTATTGATGTACCGGCAGGTTTACATTCTGAAATATATCTTCCTGACAAATCCCTTGTTAAGCTGAATGCTCAGTCAACACTATCGTTTAAGCCTCTTGCATGGAGGTTTTCACGTACTGTAAAGTTTGAGGGTGAGGCTTACTTTGATGTACAGAAAGGAAAGCAGTTCGAGGTTGTCTCCGTGAAAGGTAAAACCATTGTTTTAGGTACAACCTTTAATATATATTCCAGAAACAACGATTATCAGGTAACTTGTCTTACCGGTAAGGTGCAGGTCTTTGAGACCATGACCAATCAGGAGGTAATCCTGACCCCTGGTCAGCAGGCAGTACTAAAAGCTGACGGATCCCTGGTAACGGAATCAGAAATTGACACCGGGCAAACCTTATCATGGTTGAACAACAAACTGAGTTTTACTTCTGTCCCCCTCAGAAAAGTATTTGAGGAAATTGGCAGGCAATATGGTGTTCTGATAATTTTTCCGGAAGGCATTGATAAAACTTATACAGGAGCTTTTATTAAAGACAACTCAATTGAAAATGTATTAAATTTGGTGTGCAGACCATTTGACCTGAAAGCCTCCCGAAAATCAGACAATGAGTATGTTATTAACTGGAATAATTAGAAGTTCGTCATTTAAGAAGCTTCTTATTTCTTCTTCATTCCTGTTCCTGTTCAGTCTGTCTTACTCACAGGAGATAAGCATCAGTTGTACTGATGAGCCGCTGAATAATATACTGATTACCTTAAGAAATAATTACGGACTTATGCTGTCGTTTGATGATGCACAATTATCATCATTTAAGCTTTCTGTTGATACGACATTCAGTTCAGTAGAAAAGGCTTTGGACCATGTATTTGCAGAACTGCCTCTGAAGTATGAGAACAATAATGGGGTATATATTATTTATACCTTAAAGGCAAAGGAGAAACCAAAGAAGTATATTATTTCAGGACGGATTTCTGACAGTACTAATAAAGAGACACTCCCTTATTCAGGGATCCAGGTTAATAATTCTGTCTTGAGTTCAGATGCCAAAGGAAACTTTTCCTTTACCTCAACCTTAGACAGCATTTTTATAGTTAAAATCTCTTATATAGGTTATTATATCCTGGATACAATCGTGAATGCTGGAACTGATTATGATTTTAAGCTTATTCCCTCTGTCATTGCAATGAAAGAGATTGTTGTCAAAGGTTCGGTAGTGGCCAAGACAATTCAGGCAGGCAGCTCGCCCGGAATAATAAGGTTAAATCACAAGATAGCCTATTACCTACCCGGAAATGGAGATAACTCGATTTTTAACCTTCTAAGGCTTCAGCCTGGCATATTGGCTTCAGGTGAGCAATCAGCAGACCTGATTATCTGGGGCAGTTACGAAGGTCAAAGCCAGGTAATATTTGATGGGTTTGCTCTTTATGGAATGAAGAATTTCAATGACAACATCAGTGCAGTAAATCCTTACATGGCGAAAGACATTAAAGTGCTTAAAGGCGGATTTGGAGCTGAATATGGAGAAAGAGTAGGGGGTATAGTTGATATAACAGGTACCGATGGCGACCGGCTTTCTCCGAGTGTTAAATTCAGCGTAAATAATATGACTGTTAACGGAATGGCAACAGGTGAGAGATCTGCTGTGTTACTTGCTTACCGGCAAACCTATTATGATCTTTATAACCCTGTCTCGTTTTCTACCTCCGGATATGGGAGAGGCCAGCAAAGCTCTCAGGCTGACTTTTATCTGACGCCTGATTATCTTTTCAGGGACATAAATCTGAAATACTCAGGTAGTGGCGCCAAAAGTAACTATTATTTAAGTCTTTATGGGGGAAGGGATAAGTTTTCCTATGCTTTTAAAGATGAAAGCCTGCAAAGAACAATTTCGCTTGATCATACTGAAAAAAATGACCAGGCCGGAGGTACACTGTTTTATGGGTTGCGCTGGAAAGGTAAGAATACGAGCAACTTTATAACCAGTTATTCTTCTTTGCAGACTAATCAGGCTCATATAGAAGAGATCGTGCGGACATCAGGACCACAGAACACAACAAGCATCAGCGATAAAAACCATAGCTCCATTAAGGAAGTAAATGGAAGGATTGAAAATACGTTCAGCCTTTCAGAAAATCATCAGTTGGATGCTGGTCTTGGGTCGTTGTTTTATTACACGGTCCGCGAAGAAACCAGGCTGGAAAACCCTGTTTTAGATGAGAACAAACGGCTTCCAATCCCTTACTTGTACATTCAGGATAATTTCAGCCTGTTCAAAAAAATCACTCTTAAGCCAGGTCTTCGGGTGGATGTCCATTCAACAACAGGAAAAATGTTTTTTCAGCCTCGTCTTTCACTCTTGTACAGGATCAGCGACGAATTAAAGCTAAATTCTGCTGCAGGTATGTATAACCAGTTTGTGGCCAAGAACATGATCATTGAAACAACTGGAAATTACAGACTTGCATGGTCCGTCTGTGACAATAACGAGGTATCGGTGCTGAAATCCCAAAACCTGGCAACTGGACTGACCTACAATAAAAAAGGCTTTATTTTTAGTCTGGAAGGCTATTTGAAACACACCGGTGGGATCACACGATACCTGGAAACAAGTAGCGGAACAGACGTGTTTGAAGGTGATAGTAAGACAAAGGGCCTTGACATATTTATTAAGCAGGATTTTAAGGATCAGACATTCTGGATTTCGTACACCCTTAGTAAAACGGTTGAGTACTTTCCATATTTCCCTGCTCAGGAATATGTGCCGGCTCTGCATGATCAAAGACACGAGTTGAAATTAGCCGGATTGATGAAATTTAAGTCTTTTCATTTTTCAGTCAATTATGTATTTGGTTCAGGATTTCCGGATCCTGATCAGCTGCCTGACCTCCTTGATTATATGCAGCCGTACAGCAGGCTTGATGCAGCATTGATTTATCAGCTTTCTAAAAGGAAGATCCATATGGATGCCGGAGTATCTGTACTGAATATACTTAACACTGAAAACATCCGATACTCAAATTACACCCGTATACCAACGGATGAAACCACGTCGATTAGCTTATATGCTGAAGCTGTGCCTTTTACACCTACAATCTTCCTGAATATTTATTTTTGATTGCCCGCTGGTAAACGTGATCCTATATGATCCGCCTCTCAACTTTGCACCTTTTCCGGAAATTCTAAAAAAAATAAGGGCAAAAAGTAGGGTAGGAGTTATTTCATTCGGTTTAGTAGCAAATAAGCTTTTGAAAATGATAATCATTTCAGATAAGCTTCTTAAAATGTGTAACTAAACTGAATTGTCATGAAAACATTAGTATTTAGAATTTTAGCTACAGGTGCTGCATTCTTTCTCTTAGCAGGTGTTTCCGTTGCGCAGCAGAATGGTGTACAGAACGGCGCCGGTGATCAGACCCGTGTCCAGAGTCAGACTCAGACTCAGACACAGATAATGGATCAAACTCGTGTTCAGGATCAGACACAGACACAGGTAATGGAACAGACCCGCGTTCAGGATCAGACTCAGACTCGAACGATGAATCAAACCCGTATCATGGATCAGACTCAGGCTAAGGAACAGACGCAGTTGAAGGAAAATGCTCAGTTGAAAGAGCAGAACAGGGTGCAGGAGAATAATGAAATTAAGGAACAAGCCCGGATTAAGGAGCAGAATCGTGAAAAATTCCGCAATTCTCTGACAGAAGAACAAATAGGAGTTCTTGAGAACAAGGAGATGACAAGGAGCCAGAAAAGGAAAGCGTTTATGGGTTCACTTACAGAAGAACAACGTAACATGCTAAAGGAGAATAATGCATTGCGTCAGCAGCAGAAAAATGAATTCCGCGACGGCACTGCAT
>CAZGDJ010000010.1:0-14030 GCA_964524635.1 uncultured Rikenella sp.
ACGCCATGAAAAAGATACTATCCGTAATGCTCCTGACAGCATTTTCTTTTGTTGCCAATGCCCAGAAAGAAGGATTAAATTCAATAAATCAGAATGACCTCAAGGCTTACATGTCTTTCTTTACTTCTGACGAAATGAAAGGCCGGGAGACAGGTACACCGCTTAATAATATCTCCTCCCTCTATATCAAAACCAATATTATAAGAATAGGCCTCAAGCCAAACCCGGCAACAGGTGAATATTTTCAGGATATTTCAATGATCTCAGAAAGAATCAATAAAAAAGAGACATTATTTGAGATTATTGATAGTGATGGAAATAATGTGTTGTCAACCGACTCGGTGGTAGTTATCGGAGATATGTTTAAAAGCGTGAATATATCTGGTAATGCGGTTTTTATAGGTTATGGCTATACCGACTCGGTTACAGGTTATAATGATCTTTCCGGAGTTGATATTTCAGACAAAATCGTTCTGATGATGACCCGGAATCCTGAGATGGTCAAATCCGGAACTGAAATGCTGTTTATCAATAATGAGGCTGAAATGATGAAAATAATGTCTGTTGCGGCACAGAGGCCAAGGGCGATAGTATATGTGTATGACCCTTCCAATCCTGTGCCAGACATCTATGCTTCAGGCCTTACCGAGATTATTCCTTCAGACAATGTCACTCTTGCCGGTGAAGAGGAAGTGGAAGGTGACAGAGGACTGAATCTCTCGTTCATTACACGCAATGCAGCAGATGCCATGTTAAAAAACACCGGCGCCAGTCTTGATATGATGCAGGAAAAGATATCATCAACAGGTAAACCAGTCTCTGTGGAACTGACTGGTTTAACGGTGAAAATAAAGACTGTCGTCGAAAAAAAATATATCAAAGGGCATAATGTAATAGGCATCATCGAAGGCTCAGATCCGGTTCTTAAGAATGAGTGCGTGGTATATACTGCTCACTATGACCATGTTGGAGTAAATGATCAGGGTGAAGTATTTAACGGGGCTGACGATAATGCTTCGGGGTCAATGGGACTGCTTGAGATAGCAGAGGCATTCGTGAACCTGAAGAAGAAACCATTGAGGACTATCGTTTTTGCCTGGGTTGACGGCGAAGAAAAGGGCTTGCTGGGTTCACTTTATTATTCTGAGAATCCGGTTTTGCCAATGGAGAAGACTATTCTAAATATTAATCTTGATATGATCGGAAGGTCAGTTCTTCCAGGTGATACCGGCAAATTATATGGTTTTGACCTGGACGTCTCACAACCGGGAGAAATATATGTATACAAAGATCTTGAAACTAAAGAGATATATGAGATGATGACTGCTTCAGCACAAGTTGCCGGCATCAAAATCACTGACAAGGGAAAGAATATTGAAATGGGATCAAGCGATCATGCAAGTTTCTGGAGAAAAGGAGTACCTGCTTTCTGCTTTAATTCAGGAGTTCACGCAGACACCCATGGAACAGGGGACGATTTTGAGAAAATTGATTTCAATAAGATGGAAAAGGTTTCAGAAATGGTCTTCTTGTTTGGCTATAAGGCTGCAAATAAAAAATAAAAAAGCAGCCCGCTATTCATTGGTCAAACCCGGACTTTCAATGGCATTTTTATGATAAAAATGCCATATTTTTCTTTAGTTTTCTATCAACAAACAGGCTTCGTTCATGTAAGATAACAATCATTTAATCAAATGGTGTTAGAACCAGCCATGGTTAAGAAGAAATATTCATCAGATCTTCATTTTTCATGGGGAAACTTGGCTTAAAATTAAAACCAAAAAGTATGAAGAAAACTAAACTTTTATCAGCGATTATTCTTGTCATGCTTGTGTTTGCATCATGCAGCAAGATTGATGATCAAGCTCAGACGTCAAACAATGATGTCAGGATGAAATCAACAGGAACAGAGCTTTGCGCTCCGGTGACTCACACTCTGTATGCCGGTAATCCCTACGGATCATATTTTACTGCAGGAAATGTCCAGATTTCAAACGATCCGGATTACCTGTACATTGATGTCAACTCAAACTGGGGATTTGAGCAGATACCTGATAACATTGCTGTTGGGTTCGGAATGTCTTCACCTGTTGCGGATCCTGATATGACTTTGCTGCATTATCAGTATACTGTAACTACTGGCACTACAACAAGGATTGTCATCCCTCTTAATGAGGTATATTTTGAAGACCTGCACTGTTTATCTGCCATAGATTGCGACACACCATTTTACTTTGCGCTGAGGGCGCGCGTCCTGCTTGAAAATAACGCAACAATTACTCCTGAGTACGCATGGGTAGGCTGTACCTATGCAATCCAGCATGTCATATGTTGCATCCCTGTATGTCAGGGAGAAACTGCCTGGGCAAACGGAATGCGTTATACTAACAAAAACTGGGCTTTGTATACAAGTTACACCGGGATGGCTCAAACAGTCACATTAATTGCCGGGCAAACAAAGGAAGCAGGAGTAGTCAAATTCACTCCTAACGGTAACAATGTTGATATCGTGATTGAGCTAAATGAAGGATGGAGTCTTCAAAATGTATATGAACCTGTTAAAGTTCAGGGTTATGATACAGCTCCAACAACAAAACCTGCAATAGGTAATTTTAATACTTACAAAGGTGAAGATATCTCTTTTACAGTGCCAAAGTATAATTTCTTCGGCATTCATGTTGACGTACAATTTTGTGAATAAGCATCTGTGATTTATAGATTTAAAGAGACTGATTTCTTAATAGTCAGTCTCTTTTTTTGCATTCTGATATAGAATCCCACTTCCCCGGAATTTTCAGTTAATGCATTTCTAACTTTAAAATAAAACAAGAAATATAGACTGATGTGTTAAGCTTTTGAAAGCCAATTAAAAATTTGATTTCAATTGTTTTGGGTGTAACTTTGATTCCGGAAACACTTAATTATGAAAACATTTCAATATATAAGTGTTTTTTGCATCACCCTTCATTTATTATTAGCCGGAGATCTTTCAGCTCAGGATTTATTATACATAAAAAATGCTGAAGTCTTAAATGTCAGTGTTGTTACCTTCGATCAGAATACCGTAACATATAGAATTCCCGTTGATAGTGTCAGTCATACCTTCATAGTTAGCAATGAGATCCTTGACAGCCTTGTTTTGTTTGACGGCCGGATATTCCGGTTTCAAAATGCGGAAGCGCCGGTAAGAAATATAAAGAGGAATTATTTCGGTATTGACCTCGTTGAGACATTCATTTTATGGAATATGGATCCACATATCGGGCTCAATAATCTGCATTTGTCATTTGAAAGAATTTCACCTTCCGGAAAAACATCTTTTTCCACTGAATTGCTGGTGAGCACGAATAGAAACCTGGATGGATATTATTGGCGTGGCGAATGGATGTTCTATCAAAACATGTATCTGAATTATGACGCATTCAACTATTTTATCAAAGCTGGCCTGAATTATTATCCATATAACTACTCGTTAAAGAAAACCGGAAAAATCCGTGGTTTTACAGGTATTTCGATACTGGCGGGTTCAGTCAAGGCAGAAAAGTATGAAGATTACATTTTTATCTATAAGGATTCCTTTCTTGCATGCCTGGTATGGAATATAGATGCGAGATGGTACCTTTCAGATGCAATCCAGATTAAAGGCGGAGTAGACATATCTCTACTACCCGTGTTTGTCTTTTGTACTCCTGAGCTGGGAATTACAATAGGGTTTTAGTTTGTCGTATAAAAGATCAGTTAATTCTGATTACTAACAAAATATCATGCTATATGTTAAAAATTCTCCGGAGAATAAGCTTGCTGAAAGTGCTTTTCTGCATTATTCTGATCTCTTTAATTCTGACTACCGGCAGTTGCTATTATCTCAAGGCAACAAGATCGTCTGGACCTCCTCTTGATGAAATTCAGAGATTACAGGCAGAAAATAAATTCTTCATACTTCACCTTGGTGATAAAACATGGCATCTGACTGATATCACTATAAGTGAGGGTAAATTGTCGGGAACCGTGTCAAGCCTCTTAGGTCATCAGATGTACAAGAAAGTCACTACTGATGAACCCGTAAGATACAGAAAATCAAAAGTATATTATGAATCAGAGGCTCTTCATGAGGTTCATGTTTATGCCACCAGCATGGAAAGAACTGATAATGTTAAGGTTATCATTCCAAACGAGGCGATAAGAAAAATAGAAGTATATGACAAGGCCGTTGGTACCACAGTGGCATCCTGGGTGCTTTCCGGCACTGGTATGGCAGCCACAGCCTGGGGTGGAGTCATGCTGGTTGCCCTGGCTACATCATGCCCGTTTGTTTTCATTAATGAAGGTGAGAACTATACTCTTGCCGGTGAGATCTTCAGCGGAGCAGTACAGCCAGGACTGGAACGCGATGATTATCTACCGCTTCCGGGCATAACCCCGACCGGAAATGCATATTGTGTAAAATTAACAAACCTGATCAGCGAAGTACAATTTGTTAACCTTGCAGAACTGATCATAATTGATCATCCCTCAGACATGACTGTCCTTGCAGACAAGTACGGAAAGCTGTTTTATGTATGTGATCCAATCCCTCCTGTCGGTGCATATAGCCGGGACAATACCAGTATTCTGCCGTTAATAGTGCATAAAGACTCTTTAAGCTATCTGGGTAACGAATCGCAAGCCTCCGGAAACAGCATTGAAGAGATAATTCTGCAATTCAGGAAGCCTGAAGGAGCAGAATCAGCAAAACTGATAATTCGGGCAAAAAACTCCATCTGGCTTGACGGACTCATTTCTGAAATACACAGACTCTTTGGTGAAAGATATAACGCATACTCAATTAAGCAGGAAAAAGCATCGGGAGATAAATTAAGAAAATGGGCGTTAGACCAGAAGATGCCACTATCGGTGTACATTGAAAAAAATAACAGGTGGGAATTTGTCGACTGTTTCAACATCGCAGGCCCGATTGCACTGAAAGATGATATACTTTCACTTGACCTTGGAGGGATTAGCTCGGATACTATTAAAATAAAACTGGAAACAGGCTTCCTTTTCTGGGAGCTGGATTATGCCGGAGTCGATTTCAGCAATAATATTCCTGTACATAATATAACATCATTGATTACGAGTGCTATCGATAATACTAATTCAGATGTAAAAAGCCAGATGTTGAAATCTGACAGCGAATACTATATACTTGATGAAAAAGGAGATGAAGCCCTCCTGGTGTTTGATAATCCTGAACAGAAAGAAATATGTCGCACAATCTATCTTCATTCGCGTGGATACTACAAGATAAAAAGAGAACAATCAGGAGAACCTGATAAGAAAAAATTACGAACCTTCCTCAAGCCAGGAAGTGTCCCTGAATTTTCAAGGGAGGTGTTTGATGCACTTATGAACAACTGACTCTTCTCATGAAGAGAATAATAACCGGTTTTAGAGCGGAAATAGTAAGGAAATGCATACGTGCAAATGTATTTCTTGTTGCCCTGGCATATTTCAAAAATCCTCTGACAGCAATCAGGACTATGACTGCTGTAAAAGAGAGACGAAAATCAGTCAGAGGGCCACGGAAGCTTAGGAAATTTATCAAATCAGGTGGAAGGTATTTCTTCATGGATAACATTCCGGGGTGGCCTTCAGAAGCTTTTAACGGATATTTCCGTGCAGAGGCTATAAGGCTAAAAAGAAGTGAAGGAGTAGGTATTCCGCTCTCAACGGTATTTTTATCCGTAACTTCAAAATGTCCTATGAGATGCAGGCATTGCTTTGAACGGACAAATCTTTCCGGAACTGAATTTCTTTCACTGGAAGACCTGAAAGCAATAGTCAGAAAACTGAAAGATTACGGTGTTTATCATATACAGTTCACCGGTGGAGAACCACTCGAACGCTTTGATGATCTTATATCGCTGATTAACTATTCTAAAAAAGGTACTGATATCTGGCTGAATACATCAGGCTACGGCTTAACAATTGAAAAAGCTGCTGAACTGAAAAAGGCCGGGCTTACCGGTGCTGAAATCAGTCTTGATCACTGGGATGAATCAGAGCATAACCACTTCAGAGGCAACGATAATTCCTTCTCCTGGGCGGGTAATGCTGTTGTAAACTGTAACAGGCAAGGTATTCTGACCTGCCTTTCTTTATGTGCCACAAACAGATTTATTTCTGATGAAAACCTTAGAAGGTATGTCCTGCTGGCAATGGAGTGGGATGTAAGCTTTATCAGGTTACTCGAGCCAAGAGAAACATTAGTCTACAAAGGTGATGAAATCTTTCTTTCGCCTGACAACTTAACTCAACTGGAAGAATTCTTCCAGAATGCTTCCAGTCCTGATGTTATAAATGAATATCCGATAGTAACGTATCCCTATTACCATCAGCGAAGGTCAGGTTGCATGGGAGCCGGCAACCGATATTTCTATATAGATCCCAGAGGTGATATACATGCCTGCCCGTTCTGTCGCAATCCGGCAGGAAACGCAAAAAGAGACAGTATTGAGACTGCTATTAATAACTTAAGATCAAAAGGTTGTCAGGCTTATAGAACCAACACTGAGGGCCTTACATAAGGACATTCCTTTTTTCATGGTTTTTTATTAAATTTGGTTGTTTCTAACAGAATCCAAAGAACCTGTTATAAGGAAAATATACAAGTAAATTAAAGTGAAACTAAGACTATATAAATGAAAAGAACAAAAGCTTTTATTAACATTGCTTTCTTTCTGGGCATTGCTGTCGTGATTTACTCCTGCGCTGTCAATCCTGTTACGGGGAAGAAACAGATAATGCTTATGTCTGAAGCACAGGAAGTGGCTCTTGGAATCTCCTATGATCCACAGGTGCTGGCTACCTTCGGAGAGTATCCTGATGCAGAACTTCAGGCTTTTGTTCAGGCAAAAGGCACAGAAATGGGTAAGATCTCTCATCGTCCTAACCTGGAGTATCATGTTAAAGTAGTCGATTCTCCGATTGTAAATGCTTTTGCCGTTCCCGGGGGGTATATTTATCTCACTCGTGGTATACTGGCACAGTTTAATAATGAGGCGGAACTGATAGGTGTACTCGGTCATGAAATGGGGCATGTGGCTGCCCGTCACTCCGTCAGCCAGCAAAGCAAGCAACAATTAGGCCAGCTGCTATTGATTGGTGGAATGATTGCCTCGGAAAAATTTGCCTCATATGCCCAATATGCACTGCAGGGCATGGAGCTGCTCTTCCTTAAGTTCAGCCGCGATGACGAACGCGTGGCTGATGAGCTTGGTGTAATATATTCAACACAACTGGGTTATGATGCTCACAAAATGGCTGATTTTTTCCAGGTGCTTCAAAAGATGAATATGTCAGAGAGTGAAGGTGGTGTCCCTACTTTTCTCTCAACCCACCCTGATCCGGGAGACCGTTATAATGATGTAAACAGGAGCGCCACAGGATGGCAGGACAGCCTTAAACTCGCGCCATATAAGATTAATGGTGACAGTTACCTTCAGCTTATTGACGGCATTGTTTATGGAGAGGACCCGAGGCAGGGTTATATTGAAGGGAATATTTTCTATCATCCTGAACTAAAATTCAAATTCTCATTCCCTTCTGGCTGGAAGCTTGAAAATGCGCCGACACAGGTCAGCATTGCCCCTTCAGACGGCAAAGCTCTTATGATATTCACTATGGCAGCCCAAAAGACTCTTCAGGCTGCAGCTGACACTACCCTTGCCAGCTTAGGGCTAAAGCTGCAGCGTAGTGAAAAGACTTCTGTAAACGGTATGCCCGTTATTGTCACTCTGTCAAAACAGGAAGTGCAGGATCAGAATACAGGTGTGACAAATGTGAACATGGTTCTGTCATACTTCATTGATTACAGCAACAGGTATTATATCTTCCATGGCGTATCAACCGAGGCTGACTTCAGTAACTTTTCTTCTACAATGGAATCTTCTATGAAGAGCTTCACCAAGCTTACCGACGCAGCCAAAATAAACGTTAAGCCTCAGAAGATCCTGGTTAAAAAAGTATATAAGACAGGTACTCTTTCTGAAGCTTTTGCCTATTTCGGAGTGAAGTCTGATAAATATAGCGAGCTTGCTCTACTCAACAATATGGCGTTGACTGACAGAGTTCAGGCAGGAAAAATGATAAAGATTATCGGAGAATAGTCTTTATTAGAAAACAGAACTTAGGCTGGCTCAACCTGATGAGCCAGCTTTTTTGTGTCTGAGCTCCAATGACGGGCTGACAAAACTTTCATATTTATCCTATATTTGTATATACTCTAAAAAACCTGTACAATGGATGACTCACAATCTCATGGCTATAATTTACCGCCAAAATGGAAGAACTATGCTTCTATGGCCAGGTATATCGTTCTTTTTATAATACTGATTATACTTCTGGCCTCAACCATGTTCCAGGTGAGACCTGAAGAGGTTGGGGTCATTACCAGGTTTGGCAGGTATAACCGAACTGAGGAACCCGGACTGCATATAAAGATACCCATACTTGAAAGGCTTTATAAAGTAGCAGTTGAACGGCAGCAAAAGGAAGAATTTGGTTTCCGGACAACCGAACTGGGAGTAAGATCCCAGTATACAAAGGAAGGTACCCTGAGCGAATCTATGATGCTGACAGGAGACCTTAACCTGGCTGATGTTGAATGGGTTGTGCAATACCGTATTAATGATGCCTATAAATACCTTTTTAAAGTGAGGGACCCTATAAATACTATGCGTGACATTTCCGAAGCATGCATGCGTGAAATAGTAGGAGACCGCACCGTCAATGAGGTTCTGACTGTTGGAAGACCAGAGATTTCCACAAGCGTCCAGCAAAAGATGCAGGAATTATGTAATGAATACTCTCTGGGAATAAAAATAGAACAGGTCGTACTGCAGGATGTGAATCCTCCTGATCCGGTAAAGGACGCCTTTAATGCCGTTAATGAAGCCCAACAGGAAAAGGAGACACTTATCAACCAGGCCAGGTCAGAATACAACAAAATAATACCTAAAGCAAAAGGCCAGGCAGAGGAAACAATTCAAAAGGCAGAAGGCTATGCCACTGAAAGAGTTAATAATGCACTTGGAGAAGCTGCAAGGTTTAATGCACTTTACAAAGAGTATATTAAAGCCCCGGAAGTGACAAAACAAAGGATATATCTCGAAACAATGAGCAGTGTGATCCCAAAACTGGGACAAAAAATTATTACCGACGAAGAAGGAAATAATGTTTTACCACTTCTCCAGATGCAGCTTAAAAACCAGTAAACCCGCACCCATGAAATATCAGAAACTTATCATACAACTGGCACTTATTATTGTCCTGCTAATATTAATTGTTGAAACTCTTTACCTGGTAAATGAAACCGAACAGGTTGTAATAACCCAGTTTGGCAAACCGGTTGGCGAACCAAAGACAAAACCAGGGCTGAAAATAAAAGTGCCGTTCATTCAGAAAATAAATTTCTTTGAAAAGAGGTACATGGAGTGGGACGGAGACCCAAACCAGATTCCAACCAAAGACAAAAAATTCATCTTTGTCAATACTTACGCACGCTGGCAGATAACTGATCCTCTCCAGTTCTTTAAACGTCTTACTGATGAAAGGGGTGCTCAATCAAGACTGGATGATATCCTTGATGGTGAAACACGTGATTATATCGCAGGCCACAATCTGGAGGAGGTTGTAAGGACAAGCAACAGGGTTCCGATCTCATCAGGTTCTATCGGAGAAGAAATAGGAGATACTCTAAACGACATATTAGTGGGACGGCAGAAGATAGAGGATATGATCCTTCAATCAAGCAACGAAAAAGCTTCTGATCTTGGAATAATTATCCTTGATGTAAGACTGAAACATATCAGCTATGTTGAGGAGGTCCAGACGCAGGTTTTTGAACGTATGAAGAGTGAGAGGTATCGTATCGCTGAGAAATTCAGGTCTGAAGGACAGGGAGGAGCATCAAAAATAAATGGTGAGAAAGAAAGGGACCTTAAGACCATACAATCAGAAGCATTCCGAAAAGCAGAAGAAATAAGGGGCCAGGCTGATGCCCGGGCAGCGGCAATATATGCAGGTGCATATAACCAGTCACCGGCTTCGAGAAATCTCTATGGCTTCATGAAATCTATGGAAACCTTTGAAAAAACATTCGATACAACAACAACAGTCATAATCTCAACAAAAAGTGATTTGTATAAATACCTGATTGATCTTGACTGAGTTGTCTTTTATTGTCAGTCCTTAATCCTGATGTGTTCATCAATTATTGATATCTATCCATCAAAATCTTATTGAATTAATATTTGCATGTTATATATTGGCCCTGATTTTGGCTTGATATTTGGACAAACTAACTTGTTATTTGTTCATGAAAGTTGGAGAAAATTTATTCCTGAAAAGGCGGAAGAGAAAATGAGGACATATTACAGGATATCATCAGATGAGACAGGGATGGTGCTTCTAAGAAAAAGAAAGATAGCAAAGGCACTCAGGCGCTGGCTGCGTGAGAATGGGCACAATTACGAATATACTTACTTTTCAGCATAGGTTCTATTAAAAGGTAAACGGCCGCCGGAATATCCTGCGGCCGTTTTTTTTATCTGCTTAAGCGGTCACACTTTATATTATCCCCTGTCAGGAAATATCCTGTGCCACCATCTGTATCTCTTTATTCTTGCCATAATTGGTTGCAAATATGCAAACAATTTAAATAACGTATAACCTGACCAGGTTATTTTTTCAACAGGTCACGTATTTCTTTAAGAAGAACTACTTCATCCTTTGGCGGAGGAGGCGTTGCCGGGGCTTCAGCTTTCTTTGCTGTAGCCTTATTCATGGCTTTGATAACAAGAAAGATACAGAAGGCAACAATAATGAAATCAATTATAGTCTGGATAAATGCTCCATAATTGATTGTTACCTGGTTGACAGCAGGCGTTAAAATATTCGCTCCTTCCATAACAGCATCGTGCCCTTTCTGAATAACAACTTTGAGCTGGCTGAAATCAACCTTACCAAGAAGTATCCCCAGCGGTGGCATGAGAACATCGTTCACAAGCGAGGTTACTATCTTACCAAAGCTGGCCCCGATGATTATACCAACAGCCATGTCAAGAACATTGCCTTTCATGGCAAAATCTTTAAATTCTTTAACGATTCCCATAGTTTTAGGTTTTGATTAGTGTAAGTGATCAGGTTAACTTTCCCAAATTTATTAAAATTAGGCATATTTTCAAGAATGAAGGTTAACAAGTGAACATCAACTGTTTATTTACGTTAATGATAAAATTTATGTAACTTCCATTTTAAATGTATTTCAACAAAAAACCGGATTTATAATTATTATCTCAGGTCTTAACCAATAAAACTATCAGATCATGGCAGTATTAAAAGTAATCGAGATCCTTGCATCCTCAACTGTAAGCTGGGAAGATGCAGCAGCCAATGCCGTCAAGACGGCCGGCAAAACTGTTAAAGGCATACGTGCTGTCTATGTTAAAGAGCAAAGCGCAGTAGTTGTGAAAAATAAAATCACTGAATATCGCGTGAACTTAAAGATAACATTTGAGGTTCTTTAATTCTTTTTAAATAAAAACTTAGTCTTCAGGACTGATTTTTATAGTATTTTTGCGGCCATGAAACTAATCCGCAAGATATCGCCTTTTCTGTCTGTTATTCTTGCCTTCTTAATGCTTGCAGGAAGTACGGGCTTTACAATTGTAAAGCATCAGTGTTACTTCTGCGGTCACAAGGAGTTAAAATCATCAATTGAACTTGCGGTCAGCGGTGATGACATCTGCTGCAATCACGAGTTTGTGTCTAACACCCTGAATCACAACCCTGATGATTTTGTTTTTGACATTGACAGTTGCTCTCATGAGACCGAAAAGCTGATAAGTGAAGACGTCGTCCGTTCAGAAGTGCAGCCTGATATTATACCTTATTTTATTGCTGCTGTTCATACTTTAATAATAAACCATGGTTCAGAACAGGGTCTTTATGCATTCAGACCTGATAAGAATCTTCGTTGCAGCCGTGACCTGACAACTCTTTATTGTCAGATACTATCCTGATTTTCATAGAAATATTTTCCCGATTATCATTGTAAATACGTTGCATGCGACGTATCTGCTTTCAATTACTAAAATATTATTTCTATGAAAATCAAATACTTATTTATATTACTGCTGTTAGTACCAAACATGGCTCTTGCCCAGGGGTCCCTCGAGGGTAAAGTCTTGGTGGCTGAAAATTGTGAAACCTCAGACACTATAAGCCTGCCAGGTGCAAATGTGGTATGGTCCGGAACCGCTTCAGGCACTGCCACCAACGCCGCAGGGTATTTTACACTGAAAAAAATCAGGGGTAACAACAAACTCGTGGCTACTTTCGTTGGCTATCAGCCTGACACGGTAATCATAGGCCCCGATGATGACTATATTGAAATATTTCTAAGTGAAGGAACTGTAATGAATGAAATAATGGTTGTCGGACGTAGCTCCGGTACTCATATTGACAGGTCTGCTACAATAGCAACAGTGAATATTACCGGAGCTGAACTTTGCAAAGCGGCCTGCTGCAACCTTTCAGAAAGCTTCGTCACAAATGCTTCCGTTGATGTTAATTATGCCGACGCTGCAACCGGGGCTAAACAGATACAACTTCTTGGTCTGGCAGGTAATTATGTACAGATCCTGACTGAAAATATCCCTTCAATGTATGGACTGGGAGCAGCCTACGGCCTGAGTTATATTCCGGGGCCATGGATGGAATCAATACAAGTTTCCAAGGGAACATCCTCAGTAAGGAACGGCAATGAATCCATTACCGGTCAGATAAATGTCGAATACAAGAAGCCCTCCACAAGTGAAAAATTCTTTATCAATGGCTTTGTGAGTAATGCCGGGAAGTATGAGACAAATGCCAACGGATCAATTATGATAAATGACAAATGGAGTACGATGCTCTCAGCTCATGGTGAACTTCAGACAGGCGCCAGGGATCATAATAATGATGACTTCCGTGATGAACCTGACGTGACCCAGTATGCTTTCTTTAACCGATGGGACTACATAACTGAACACCTGACATTCAGATCAGGTATTAAATACCTTAATGAGGAACGCATAGGAGGACAGTTCAGCTATACCCCTGATGACATCTCGACGTGGTCTGATGGTTATGGAATTAATATAGGGACTGAGCGTGTTGAGGCATTCACCAAACTTGGAGGCGTTTTCGGATCAGGAGCCAACATGTCCCTTGGATGGATTCAGAGCACCTCCTATCATGATATGGACACATGGCTCGGTTATAACAGTTATTCTGCAACCCAGAAAAGTTACTATACAAACCTCCTCTTTCAGTATTATCCGGGCGAGAAGCACACAATAGATGCAGGCTTAAGCTATCGTTTTGATCACTATGATGAAGCCACCAGCCATTATTCCGAAAGCCTGGATGATATTGTATCGGATGCTCCTGGTGAAACGCTTGAGTCAGTGCCTGGCGTCTTTCTACAGTACACCTACACTGATTCTGCAAAGGTGACGCTGCTAGCAGGGATAAGATATGACTTCTACAATAATCATGGTGTCGCCTTTACGCCACGTATTCACCTCCGATATGAAATAACACCTAAGCTGACCCTGAGAGCATCGGCCGGTAAAGGATTTCGTACAGTGCACGTAATGGCTGAAAACCTGTATTTCCTGGCAAGCAGCAGAAGCATTTCTGTTGCCTCAGACCTTGATATTGAAGAGGCATGGAATCTGGGATTGAACCTGACCGGATATATTCGCATAGGTGGAAAAGAACTTCGTCTTTCAGGTGAGGCTTACCGTACAAACTTCATTAGGCAGATAGTGACCGATCTTGATGCAAGTGTCGATGAAGTACGCTTCTATAACCTTGATGACAAATCGTGGTCCAACGTCTTTCAGGTGGAAGCGCAGATGCAACCGGTGTCAGGACTGGAAATAACTGCGGCCTGGAGATGGAATGATGTCTGGCAGACGATTAATGGCGAACTGCTTAAGAAA
>CAZGDJ010000010.1:14045-20838 GCA_964524635.1 uncultured Rikenella sp.
TACAACCCGCCTCAAGAAATGGCAGTTCGATTATACACTTCAGTATAACGGGCCCGGAAGAATTCCCTCAACCATGTCAAATCCTGAGCCATACTCAAGACATGACAGCTTCAGCGCATATCCGGTTATGAATGCACAGATTACCAAGTACTTCAGGAAATGGAGCATTTATTTAGGTTCAGAAAATTTAACAAACTATATGCAACATAATCCCGTTATTGCTGCAGATAACCCGTTCAGTGAATATTTTGATGCTGCAATGATTTGGGGACCTGTTCACGGCCGTAAGATTTACGCCGGCTTCAGGTTTGCTATTGACAGGAAATAGAAATGCTTAACAACAAACAAATTAATATCAGATACTATGAAAACTATATCAAAAGCCATTTTAGCATTACTGATCATTATGATGCCGGCATCAGTGACAGCACAGGAAAAAGGCAGGGAGACTGCCACAGTGAAGTATGACACCAGTATTGATTGTCAGAATTGTGTTAACACAATTATGAAAAATTTACCTTTTGAAAAGGGAGTCAGGGATGTGACATGTAACCTGCAGACAAAAGTGGTTACTATCAAATACAATCCGGATAAAACAAAACCCGAGTTGCTTAAGAGAGCTCTTGAAAAACTGGGCTATACAGCAAAGGAGATAGCTGAAAAAACTAAAGAACCGGGAACAAACAACTAATTAGTACAAAAAGTCCCCTGACCGGGGACTTTTTTTTTGTTTTAGTAGCGCGTAGCAGAATCGAACTGCTATTGTCGGTGTGAGAAACCGAACTCCTAACCGTTAGAGGAACGCGCCAGGGTGTCATTAGCAAATACTTGCAATGGTAAAAGTAGAAATATTTCCCTTATTCTATATTACAGCCTTATATTTCCAAGGCATTATGCACTGTTAACTTTTGTCTTGTGCCTTTTATCTTTTGTCTTGAAAATCTGATTTAATCCCAGCCAGTTCTCTTATCACCACAGAAGCGCAGACGATACCAAAAGCAGCAGGCATATAGGAGATTGTTCCTACATTGGAGGCTTTGTTCGATTCTGCAGAACCTCTTACTATTTTATTCTTGTCAACCACTTCAGGACTGTATACTGCAAGGAAACCATCATAAACACCCAGTTTATGCAGCTTCTTACGAAGCATTCGCGCAAGATTGCAGTAATTGGTCTCACAAATATCAGCAACCTGAATGTTACATGGATCAAACTTCCCGCCAGCTCCCATAGAGCTGACTATTCTATAATTCAGCCTTGCTGAGTGATATATCAGAAAAACCTTTGGTGAAAGAGTATCAATGGCATCAACTATATAATCATATTTCTCTTCTTCCAGAATGTCAATCATTCTCTGATCCCGTATAAATTCACTTATTGCCCTGATCCTGATATCAGGATTAATGTCAGCCAGTCTTGCTCTCATCACTTCCGCCTTGGGAATGCCTTCGGTAGACTTCAATGCAGGCAGCTGCCTGTTGCGGTTGGCAGCCGTCACTATATCACCATCAATGATGGTCATTCGGCCCACTCCTGAACGACATATCATTTCAGCTGCCCATGAACCCACACCTCCAAGACCTGCAACTAGCACATGCGAATTCTTAAGATTACTCAGAGCCTCAGGTCCTATGCATTGCTCGGTACGAGATAACCAGTCTTCCATTTACTGACCTTGTTGAAAAAGTTTAATGAAGTTAGCCTTTATTGTTGCTGAGACCTCTTCTTCTGATCTGCCACTAACTAAGGAAAAAGATTTGTATACATCTGAGATTGTAACTTCAGAATCATCAGTCTCCAGCAAGATATTTTCGATAGGTACTTTTTTAAGTACTCTCCTAAGCTCATTTTTAAGTACTTCGATTTTACATGCCTTTGACCCAAATGATAGCCGGAAGCCCTTCCTGACAAGCGAGTCGGCAAGATCCGCTCCTCCCCGGAAGCCATGAACAACCCAACCTGCACCAGGGCTAATTTTGCTATGAGATTTGATAAGAATATCCCATGATTTTACACAATGTAAAACCATTGGCTTATGCAACTGGTTGGCAAGATCAGCCTGATATAGAAATGCCTTCAGCTGTGTCTCTTCATCCGGACCCCTCAGCTTATCAAATCCTGCCTCACCGATCATTAACACACCCGGATCTGCCGCTGCCTGTTCAACAGCTGATTTTAAGCTGTCAATATTTCCTTCATTAAGATACCATGGATGTATGCCATATGAAAAAAAAGTATTCTCTGAAGAATCTGCATCGACCTCCTCTCCTGCCAGAATATTTCTTACTACCAGTGTATCTTCCGTTCCTGTACCAAGGTGAGTATGAAAATCAATATATTTTATGCTCTCAGGCAGATTCATGGCTAAGTCAGCCTTTTTATGCCATTATCCAATCGTCTCAGCGTTTCATCCCGTCCTATCCATTCTGCAATATCAAAGAGGCGCGGCCCACGGCACGCCCCCACCAGAAGCAGTCTGAAAATATTGAATACATTACCTGTGTTATACCCTTTTGAAGTCACCCAATCCCTGACTACATTTTCCATCTCTTCAGGAGTAAAATGAGTTACAGAGGCGACCACTTCACGAAGAGATTTTATCATGACATATGTTGTGTTATCCCATCTCTTCTTCAGTTCTTTTTCATCATATGATTCAGGTGCAATGAAGAAAAAATCAGACTCTTTCCACAGATCTTTTACAAATACCGCTCTTTCCTTGACCATTGAGATTAGCTTTATCAGTTGCTCATGTGTAGGATTGAACCCCTTCTCCTTTACCAACGGTATAAATAGCTCCGCCAGTTCTTCACTGCTCTTCTTCTGCAAATACTGGTGATTGAACCATTTTGCTTTTTCCGGATCGAACCTTGACCCTGATTTGCCCACTCTGTCAATTGAAAATGCTTCTATAAGCTCTTCCATTGAAAAGATTTCCTGATCTGTTCCCGGGTTCCATCCCAATAATGCCAGCATGTTAACGAAAGATTCAGGGAAATATCCCTCCTCACGGTAACCTGATGCTGTCTCACCATAGGGCCAGTACAGGGGGAAAACAGGAAAGCCCATCTTATCACCATCACGTTTGCTCAGTTTGCCTTTACCTGTTGGTTTCAGTAAAAGAGGCAGGTGAGCGAAATGAGGAGCATCCCATCCAAAAGAGCGGTAAAGCATCACATGCAGCGGAAGAGAAGGAAGCCACTCTTCACCCCGTATGACATGAGATATTTCCATCAGGTGGTCATCAACTATGTTTGCCAGATGGTATGTTGGCATGCCATCTGATTTATAAAGCACTTTGTCATCAAGAGTTGAAGAATTTACTACCATATCACCCCGGATAATATCAGTAAAATGTAGGTCTTCATTCTCCGGCATATGATATCTCACCACATAATGGTCACCCTCGCTGATTCGTCGTTCAGTTTCTTCTAAGCTGATAGTGAGAGAATTGCACATCTGCAACCGGGTTGTACAACCATAATTGAATGTTTCACCCCTTGATTCATACTCCAGTCTCAGATTCTCAAGCTCCCCGGGAGTATCAAAAGCATAATATGCATCACCCTTTTTCAACAGGATCTCTGCATACTTGTGATAAATCTCCTTCCTCTCACTCTGGCGGTAAGGGGCGTGCGGAC
The DNA here is from genome assembly GCA_964524635.1 of uncultured Rikenella sp. Taxonomy (GTDB): domain Bacteria; phylum Bacteroidota; class Bacteroidia; order Bacteroidales; family VadinHA17; genus SR-FBR-E99. The sequence goes on from CAZGDJ010000010.1 coordinate 17,687, forward strand.
CACCTTCCCTTATACCTTCATCCACCTTTATGCCAGCCCATTCAAGTGACTCGATTATATAATCTTCAGCACCCTCAACATAACGAGTCTGATCAGTATCTTCAATCCGGAGAATAAATACCCCGCCGTTCTTCTTTGCGAAGAGATAATTATAAAGGGCTGTGCGTACTCCTCCTATATGCAATGGTCCGGTCGGACTTGGAGCAAAACGTACACGTATTTTTCTGTCATTCATATCTGTAATCTATATGGAATGCCGCAAAGATAAACAAAGAGAGGGTAATTTCCCCTCACTAATAAAAATCAGGATTTAACACATATTTATATATTAATTTTACATCATAACAGACATAAAGCAACAGACTATGAAGAAAATGAAGGCTCTTGTCAAGGCTAAGGCTGCCAAAGGAATTTGGCTGCAGGAAGTGCCTGTTCCGCAGATTGGATACAATGATGTTCTGATCAAGGTTAAAAAGTCTGCAATTTGCGGAACTGATCTTCATATTTATGAGTGGAATGAGTGGGCTCAGAAGACTATCAAAGTACCAATGACAGCCGGTCATGAATATATGGGTTACGTTGATAAGATAGGTCCCGGAGTAACAAATGTAAAGGAGGGAGATCGGGTCACCGGCGAAGGCCATCTTTATTGCGGAGTGTGCCGTAACTGCCGTCGCGGGAGGGAACATGTATGTGAAAATACTGTTGGAATAGGAGTTCATATCGATGGTTCTTTTGCCGAATATGTCAAAGTTCCGGCCCGTAACGTGGTCCTGCTTGATCATCGCATTCCGGACGACTGGGCTGCTATCATGGACCCCTTTGGCAATGCCACACATACTGCTCTTGCATTCCCGTTGCTGGGAGAAGACGTCCTGATCACAGGAGCTGGACTTATTGGTAACATGGCAATTGCAATTGCCAGATTTTCAGGTGCCCGCAATATTGTGGCAAGTGACATCAGCGACTACAGACTTGAAATAGCAAAGAAAATGGGAGCCACCATGGTCGTGAATCCAAAAAAGGGAGAGAAAATACATGATGTGCTTGAACCGCTGCATATGAAGGGATTCGACGTCGGACTTGAAATGTCAGGATCACCTTCAGCTTTTAAAGAGATGATTGATAACATGTACAACGGATCAAATATCTCTTTGCTTGGCATTCTTCCCTCAAATTTCGAAGTTCCATGGAGTGAAATCATCTTTAAGGCCCTTACCCTTAAAGGTATCTATGGGAGAGAGATGTGGGAGACATGGTACAAGATGCAAATGATGATAATAGGAGGCATAAACCTTGAACCGGTCATTACTCACCGTTTCCCGATAGATGACTTCCAGAAAGGATTCGATGTAATGGAAGAAGGCAACTGCGGCAAAGTAATTTTAAACTGGGAGTAAAATTTTCTAAACATTATCAATTATGTATACTGATTATCAAGAATTTCTGAATTCAACAATAGCCGAAATTAAAAATGCAGGCCTATATAAAAGTGAACGGGTTATTGTCTCTCCCCAGGGAGCTGAAATAACCCTGGAGGATGGGCAGGAGGTGCTTAATTTCTGTGCCAACAATTACCTGGGACTGTCAAATAACAGTGAGCTTATTGCAGCTGCAAAAAAAGCACTTGATGACCATGGATATGGTATGTCTTCGGTGCGTTTCATCTGCGGTACGGGAGACCTGCATAAAGAACTTGAGAAGAAGATTGCTGATTTTTTCGGAACTGAAGACACAATTCTGTATGCAGCATGCTTTGATGCTAACGGAGGCGTTTTTGAGCCTCTTCTGGGGAGTGAAGACGCAATCATCTCCGACTCCTTAAATCATGCTTCGATAATTGACGGAGTGAGGCTATGCAAAGCCCAGCGCTACAGATATGACAATGCGGATATGACTGACCTTGAAAAACAGCTGCAACTGGCACAGGAACAACGCTTCAGACTTATTGTTACCGACGGCGTATTCTCAATGGATGGCAACGTAGCTCCTCTTGATAAAATCTACCAACTCGCCGGAAAATATAATGCAATGATAATGGTCGATGAATCACACTCAGCGGGTGTGGTTGGAAAAACCGGCAGAGGGGTGACGGAACTACACAACCTAAAAGGCAAGATAGAGATCATCACAGGAACCCTTGGAAAAGCCTTTGGCGGAGCTATTGGAGGATTTACCACCGGTAAGAAAGAAATTATAGAAATTTTGCGCCAACGCTCCAGACCATATCTCTTCTCAAACTCCATTCCTCCATTTGTGGCAGCTGCCGGCATCAGGATGTTCAATATGATGACTGAAACTAATGAGTTGCAGGACAAACTGCATCGAAACACTGAATACTTCATGGATAAAATGATGAAGGCAGGCTTTGATATAAAACCTACACGGTCAGCAATATGTGCCGTGATGCTTTATGACGCCAAACTGTCACAGGAGATGGCATCAAGGCTTCTTAAAGAGGGCATATATGTCATCGGGTTTTACTATCCTGTAGTGCCAAAAGGTCAGGCGCGCATAAGAGTGCAACTGTCAGCCGCTCATGAGATTGAACATCTGGAAAAAGCAATTGATGCATTTACTAAAACAGGCAAAGAACTTAGTATTATTAAGTGATTATCTATAAAAAACAGCTGTTTGTCAAAAACAGAGCTCACCTTTAATGTATATTTAAATAATTATTTACATTTGTGATCATGAAAATAGAAAAGTTATATAGTTGGTGCTGGCGCAGCTCATAAAATTAAGCTGTGATTCACGCCGTTATATAATAAAGAGATAATTATAAGCAAAGGCACGCTGATCACAGCGTGCCTTTTGTTTTTCATAACCTTAAAATAAACCAAAATGGAAAAAATTAGAAAAATCATTCTGAGCGAAAGTGAAATGCCAAGGCAATGGTATAATATAATGGCGGATATGCCCAATAAACCTATGCCACCTCTAAATCCTGCCACAGGAAAACCTGCCGGACCGGAAGACCTCACGCCAATATTCCCGATGGAACTTATCAAGCAGGAGGTTTCAACTGAAAGGTATATTGATATTCCCGATGAGGTGCTTGACCTCTACAAAATATATCGTCCTTCACCCCTCTACAGAGCTCATAATCTTGAGAAAGCACTGGGCACAAAAAGTAAAATCTACTATAAGTA
>CAZGDJ010000011.1:0-20796 GCA_964524635.1 uncultured Rikenella sp.
TAATTCCGTTCCAAAAATTGTATTGTTTGTTGTAATATGAAGATAATCAGCATCAGAGGGCACGGTATAGTTTTTAGGTATGTAATTGAAGTTTTTGTCTTTTGAGGAAGCCACTTCAATAACTTCTCCAAAAAGCCTGGCTTCTTTAAGTGCTTTACCGGCCCACTCCCCCGTATTTACATAAGCCGCCTTCTTTTCAAGAAGGTTCATTGGCACCATGGCGAATTGTAAACTGGCGCCACCTCCGAGAAAGATAACCGAGTACCCATTAGGAACATCCAAAAGCTCTTTTATCAAAGATATTGACTGATCCATTACTGCAACAAACTCTTTACTTCTATGAGAAACTTCCATGATTGACAGGCCGGTCCCGGCAAAATCTTTAATTGCCTCAATTACTTTTTCATTTGTATACTGTGGCATAATTGAAGGACCTGCGTAAAAATTGTGCTTTTTCATAGTATTGATTTTTTATGGTTTTTTTTCAGTATAAACAAAGCTATGCAATATATTCCAAATCCATCATTTCATTCGCCTCATAGCGCTGTCAGCCTTCCGTTTCTGAGTACAGGAATTACGTCAGTAATATCAAAGGTGTGACAATATGGTATGCAATCATCCAGACGCTTATCTCTCAGCCTGCTCCTTTGTGCAGCTTTATCGATATAACTCAGCACATCAGTTTTAGCAATCTTCCACAGATCCATTGATGCATGAACAGAATCACATAAGGTGGTAAATCCTCCTTCGTCAATCAGTTTTTCGGCAATAGCGCCTGCACAGATAGCATCTTCCAGGCTAAAGCGCTGTTTCCATCCGGCGCAAACAATAAGCACTTTTCTTTCCTGCCTTATTAGCCAGTTGCACAAGGAAGTGTAATTAAGGTATGAACCTATTACCACATCGTGGCTCTCAGCGGCCATCCCCATAATTCCGGTGCCATTTGTAGTGCTGTAGGCAACAGTTTTACCTTTTACCTTGTCAGGGGTAAAATTGAAAGGTGAGTTACCGAAATCAGCAAAATCGAGCACAAATCCATCACGTTCAGCAGCCAGCAGATACCCTTTATTCTTCATTTCCCTGGCATCTTCAACAGTGCCGACAGGTATGATTTCACTGACACCATTGGCAAAGGCAGTACATATTGAACTGGTGGCTCTGAGAATATCAATCACAACAACAATGGCTTCTTTGTCAGCATAAGCTTCAAAGATGGCCGGGGAAAAACATATTTCCAGGTTCTTATTTGCCATTTCCGGTTAAAGACGGTATGGTCATTCAGACTTAATGAATGGGGTATTGACAACCTTAGCTTTGAGGTCCTTACCCCTGACACGGATAAATATTTCCGTATCAGGTTTCCAGAATCCTTTGTTAAGATAAGCCATGCCAATGCCCTGCTTAATCACAGGTGACATTGTACCTGATGTTACTTCACCAATTATCAGACCATTGGCATCAGTAACTTCATAATGTTGCCTGGGGATCCCTTTATCTATCATTATAAAACCTTTCAGCCGTCTTTTTGTACCTTCCTCCTTCTGCTTTAATAAAAGGTCTTTGTCAATGAATTTTTTTTCCGGAATAAACTTTGTAATCCATCCAAGCCCGGCTTCAATAGGAGATGTAGAATCATTAATATCATTACCGTAGAGGCAATAGCCCATTTCAAGGCGAAGGGTGTCCCTTGCTCCGAGACCAACAGGTTTAATTCCGTATTCTGCGCCTGCATTAAAGACTGCCTCCCACAGTCTGGGGCCATCGGCGTTCTTTACATATATTTCACATCCACCTGCACCGGTATAACCGGTTGTTGAGAAGATTACATCTTTAATGCCAGCAAATTCAAGTACCTTAAAGGTATAATACTCCATATCAGTAACGTTTGTTGCTGTAAGTTTTTGCATAGCTTTCAGAGCCATAGGACCCTGGATAGCCAGCTGTGCCGTTCCGTCAGAAGCATTATTAAGATCTTTGCCATGTCCGGCTCCGATTCCAAATTTTGAGGCATTTTCGACACACCAGTTCCAGTCCTTATCAATATTTGCAGCATTAACTACCAGAAGATACTTTTGAGAGTTGAAACGGTAAACCAAAAGGTCATCAACTATCCCCCCCCTGCCATTGGGGAAGCATGTATACTGCACTTTACCGTCAGTCAATGCTGCCACATCATTTGAGGTTACATGCTGGAGAAAAGCAAGCGCATTTGGTCCATTAACCCAGAACTCGCCCATATGAGACACATCAAATACACCAACTTTCTCACGTACAGTTATATGTTCATCATTTATCCCGGTATACTCAACTGGCATATTGTAACCAGCAAAGGGAATGATTTTAGCTCCAAGGACCTCATGAAACTTAATAAATGGCGTACTTTTCATTATCTGCTTTTTTTGTGTCTAGGGCAAAAGTATTACTTTTAAATCGATAAAAAACTGTCATAAATCATTTTTGACCCCATCATCTTTTCAAGCATTTCCCGATTAAAGATCTTATTTCTTATCTTTACATCAAATTTATCCTGACCGTATGGAATATAAGGTTTTTAATCCGCAGTATCTTGAAGATGTTACCGGAGGCGATCCTGAAATCAGGGAAGAAATAGTATCCATATTCAAAGATCAGATCCCTGAGTTTGTTTCAGAGATGAAACACCTTCTTGAGAAGAAAATGTTTTATGAGCTGGGGTTGCTGGCACACAAAGCCAAATCATCCGTCGCCATTATGGGAATGGATGAAACGGCAAAAACACTTAAGACGCTGGAGCTACAGGCTAAGAAAGGTGAAGCTCCGGAAGGTTATGCTGCCTATGTATCACGATTTGAAACAGACACAACTATCGTACTTCAGGAAATTGACCATTATCTCAACGAAAACCATTAATCCTTTATGGTATTAATAGACCGGAATGGAGGTATCGAAACGGTGAGGTTTAATACTGACCGTATTGATGCACTGAACGCAGAGGTTATAAAAGCTGATATCACCCGCTTATTTGAAATTCCCCATACAAAGATACTGATTGATTTTACAGGGGTTATGTACCTCGACAGCTCAGGTTTCAGTATGCTTCTTTACCTGCTTCGCACAGCAAGAGCAAGTTATTGTACAATGAAACTATGCTCCCTGTCTCAGCCTGTCAAAGGTCTTTTTAATACACTTAACCTTGATTCTACTTTTGATATCTGCCCGGATATTAGAGGATGTCTTGAAAGTTTTACAAGGGGAGGCCCTGCTTAAGCATTGGAGATTATCAGTTGTCCTTCTCTGATATCTGCTCTGACTGCATGCTCCTTTTCTATTGTACCTGCAATAATAGCTTTAGATAGCTCATTTACTATTTCTTTCTGAATCAGCCGTTTAACCGGTCTTGCGCCGAACAGGGGATCGTACCCTTTATCTGCCAGCCAGCTAATTGCCTGCTCAGACACATCCAGTTTAATACCCTTTTCATCTAAAGCAGCACTTACTCTGCCAAGCTGTAAGCGCACAATTCCTTTAATCTCTTCTTTGCTGAGAGGCTTGAACATTACAATTTCATCAACCCTGTTTACAAACTCAGGTTTAAGGGTAATGCGCAACATCTGAACAAGCTCATCCCTGAGCTTGTTTTCGTCTTCTTCAGATAAGCTGCAATTATCTTCGTCAATTTTTTCACGTATCAGTGAAGACCCGAGATTTGATGTCATGATGATAATTGTGTTGCGGAAATTGACAGTTCTGCCTTTGTTATCAGTCAATCTGCCATCATCAAGAACCTGCAATAGTATATTGAACACATCAGGATGAGCCTTTTCAATTTCATCGAGCAGAACAACTGAGTAAGGCTTGTGGCGTATAGCCTCTGTAAGCTGACCTCCTTCTTCATAACCTACATATCCGGGAGGTGCCCCTATTAATCTGGAAACTGAATGGCGCTCCTGGTATTCGGTCATATCTATTCTTGTTATAAGATTCTCATTATTGAACAGGTATTCAGCCAGTGCCCGGGCCAATTCAGTCTTGCCCACTCCTGTAGTCCCGAGGAAAATAAATGAACCCACAGGTCGCTTTTCATCCTGCAAACCTGCTCTTGACCGTCTGACAGCATCTGAAACAGCTTTGATTGCATCATCCTGTCCGATAACCCTTTTATGCAGCTCCTCTTCCAGTTTCAGAAGCTTGTCTTTTTCACTCTCAAGCATACGAGTCAGGGGAATACCAGTCCAGCGAGATACTATTTCAGCAATATCTTCCGAACGAACATCATCACGGACCATTGACCCTGAGTCTCTCTTTTCCTCAATTTGCTTTTTCAGGTGTTCTATCTCTTTTTCGTTCTCTGCAAGCCGTCCGTATCGTATTTCAGCAACACGTCCGTAGTCACCTGCCCTTTCTGCACTGTCAGCATCAAATCTCAGCTTCTCTGATTCTTCCTTAATCTTCTGAAGTTTATCAACAAGATCTTTCTCTGATTTCCAGCGAGCCTTAAGTTCATCACGTTTTGAAGACAGGTTGCCTATCTCTTTTGCCAGCTCTTTTTCTTTAACAGTATCATTATCACGTTTAACTGCGGCTCTTTCTATCTCCAGTTGTCTTATAAGACGGTCGGCAATATCTATTTCTTCAGGCACAGAGTTCATTTCCAGTCTCAGCCTGGCAGCTGCTTCATCAATGAGGTCAATGGCCTTGTCCGGAAGAAACCTGTCTGTAATATAGCGGTATGAAAGGTCTACTGCAGAAATTATAGCCTCGTCTCTTATTATTACTTTATGATGAGCTTCGTATTTTTCACGCAATCCTCTCAGAATAGAAATTGAGTCCGATCTGTCAGGCTCATTGATCATCACCACCTGGAACCTGCGTTCCAGAGCCTTGTCTTTCTCAAAATATTTCTGATATTCATTCAGGGTGGTGGCACCAATAGCTCGCAGTTCTCCCCTTGCCAGGGCCGGCTTAAGAATATTTGCAGCGTCCAAAGCTCCTTCTCCCTGACCGGCTCCTACCAGGGTATGTATCTCGTCTATGAACATGATCACCTCACCATTTGAGGCAATAACCTCATTTATAACAGATTTGAGTCGCTCCTCAAACTCACCCTTATATTTTGCCCCTGCAATGAGCGCACCCATATCAAGTGAAAAAATGTGTTTTGACTTAAGATCCTCAGGAACATCGCCACGAAGAATCCTTTGTGCTAATCCTTCAGCTATTGCAGTTTTACCAACGCCCGGTTCGCCTATCAGAATAGGATTATTTTTTGATCTCCGTGACAAGATCTGAAGCAGACGTCTTATCTCTTCATCACGTCCTATTACCGGATCAAGTTTGCCTGCCCGTGCCCTCTCATTAAGATCAATAGCAAATCTGTTAAGTGAATCATAAGTATCTTCAGAGGTCTGGGTATTTACAGCAGAGCCTTTCCTAAGACTGAGTATAGCACTGATTATGTTTTCAGATGTCATCCCCGCATCTTTCATCAGGGTTGCTATTTTGTCATTTGAAACAATCAGACCAATCAGAAGGTGCTCTACTGATACAAATTTGTCATGCATTTTTGAAGCCTGATCTTCAGCATGTCTTATTGCCTCCGAACATGACGATGAGAGATATTGCTCTCCACCGGATACTCTGGGATAACTATCAAGGATATTATCGAGGGCCTTGGTGAAGGTAAAATTGTTAACGCCCACTCTCGCAAAAATATATGAAGCGATACTTTCAGCCTCGGTCATAATACCCTTAAGCAGATGACCACACTCAATTGCCTGCTGGCCTTTGCCTTTTGCAATGTTAAGTGCCTGCTGAACAGACTCCTGGGCCTTAATAGTAAAATTCTCGAAGTTCATATAATGTTTTATTAACTAAATCAATTTCTCTGCCAGTTGATAATTCATGCCAGAATGTCAGAAAAATTATAATTTTAAAGAAAAAAATGGGCAAGAAAGTATGGAAACCGGGAACGATGATATATCCGCTTCCGGCAGTAATGGTTAGTTGTGGCAACGAATGCGATGGTTACAATATTCTGACTATAGCATGGACAGGTACATTATGTACAGATCCGGCCATGTGCTATATTTCACTTCGCCCATCAAGATATTCATATGAAATCATAAAGAAGAATGGTGATTATGTGATCAACCTCACAAACCGGGAGCTTGCAAGAATTACCGACTGGTGTGGTGTAAAATCAGGTTCTGACCATAATAAATTTGAAGAAATGGGATTGACTCCATGGAAGGCATCCGTAGTAAAAGCCCCGCTTATAAAGGAATCACCACTGAGCATTGAGTGTGTTGTCAGGGAGATAAAAGAATTAGGCAGTCATCACATGTTCATCTCAGAAGTTGTAGCCATAGATGCTGATGAAAGATTCATTGATGTTAATAGTGGCGTTTTCAGACTGGATAAAGCTTCTCCAATCTGTTATTCTCACGGGAAGTATTATGAGTTAGGGAAATTCATTGGCAAATTCGGGTATTCCGTTAAGGGGACCGGAACAACAAGAAACAAAAGAAACAAACAATCCAGGGCTGATAAATAAGTTAGGTTTTTTCATGTCAAAATTGTACTTTCAACTTCTAAAAGTCATTGATTAAGAAAAGTCTTTAGATGAATGAGAAGATACTAAACACTTTGATGCATCTTTTCGCCATCATCGCGCCTGCCCAGGGAAATGAAAGTGACAGGCGCAGTGTCGTTGAAGCTTTTCTTAAACCGCAACTGAACCAGGAAGGTGTAGATGAATACCTGAGAATTTTTGATGATTATTATAGTGAAGCACAGCAAAGACTTAAGAAAGGTAACGAAGCCAGACGCAATGCTGCTATTTCTGTAAGAATTATTAAGATCTGCTATGATATTGGTGCCCAGCTCACTCTGAACCAGAAAATAATTGTATTGGTTCAGCTACTTGAATACTGCCGTTCAGACAGGTCTGTTGTTTCAGATACAGAATTGGAATTTATTCTGACAGCCGCCGAAGGGTTTAATGTCAACCGTGAAGATTACTTCCTGATTGAAAAGTTCGTTCTTTCGAATGAATATGATGTTCCGGAATCACCTCAGATACTTGTTATTGATAATAAAGCAGACCGCCATTTTGAGAAGAGCAAGCACCTGTTTAATCCTGCACTCAAAGGGCAGGTAATGGTGCTGAATCTTCAGAAGGCTGAAATGCTCTTTACCAGGTCTTTTGGAACAGGTGAAATTTTGCTTAGCGGACAGCTCAGACATGAAGATAAAGTTTACCTTTTTGAGCGCGGTGCTTCCCTGAAACCCCTGAACTCAAAACCTATCTATTATTCTGAAGTAATCAGGCCGTTCCTTGAGGAAAGCCTGCAGGCTTCAAGAGTTGTTTATGAAGTAAAAAATATCGAGTACAGATTCAAGGGAGGTGAGACAGGTCTTCATAAAATGAGTTTTGCAGAAGAATCTGGCAGACTGGTTGGTATTATGGGAGCCTCAGGAGCCGGGAAGACAACTCTTCTGAGTGTCTTAAACGGAACAAACCCACCACATTCAGGTGAAATACTAATCAACGGACTAAATATCTACGAAGAAGCAGATATGGTTAAAGGTCTCATCGGCTTTGTTTCACAGGATGACCTGCTGATTGAAGATCTTACTGTTTTTGACAACCTTTTTTACAATGCAAAGCTTTGTTTCGGAAACCTGAATGATGATGAGATAACTGTCAAGGTTGAAGAGGTGCTTCACAGCCTTGGACTGTTTGAAATAAGAAATATGAAGGTAGGGACTCCCCTGAACAAGAAAATATCCGGTGGTCAGCGTAAAAGGTTAAACATATCTCTTGAGCTGATCAGGGAACCTTCTATTTTGTTTCTTGATGAACCCACTTCCGGATTGTCATCACTTGATTCTGAAAACATACTTGACCTCCTCAATGATCTGAAGCTTAAGGGGAAGCTGATTTTTATCGTTATACACCAGCCTTCATCCGATATTTTCAAGATGTTTGACAGACTGATACTCCTTGATACCGGGGGTTATCTTATCTATTACGGAATACCTGTCAACTCTATTGGCTATTTCAAAGACAGGATGCAGCTTCCCAAGTATAATGACAGTGAGTGCCATGCCTGCGGAAATGTAAATCCTGAGCAGATATTCAGCATTGTTGAATCAAAAGTTCTGGATGAGTTCGGAAGGCCTACTTCTACACGGAAAATTTCACCCCATGAATGGAACTCTTTTTATCTTTCTCATAGTGATGAGGTCGTACCTCCTGAACCAGGTAATGGCATTCCGGAAATCACTCTTAAGACACCCAGTAAGTTCAAACAATTCCTTGTTTTTGTTAAAAGAGATATACTATCCAAACTTTCTGACAGACAATATCTTGTAATCACTCTGCTTGAAGCTCCGGTGCTTGCATTATTCCTGGCTTTCATAATCAGGTACTTTGATGAGAGTGCCACATACCCGGGTTATACCCTGATTCAAAACAGCAACCTTCCCGTATATATTTTTATGTCTGTCATTGTTGCAATATTTATGGGTCTGACTGTCAGTGCGGAGGAAATAATCAAAGACAGGAAGATTCTTCGCAGGGAAGCTTTCCTTAATCTAAGCTGGAACAGTTACCTCGTATCAAAGATCAGTGTTCAGTTTATTATATCAGCAGTACAGGCAGCAACTTTTGTCCTTGTAGGTAACCTTATAATAGGCGTACGAGGAATGTGGTTTGAGTACTGGATTGTGCTATTTTCATGTTGGGCTATATCAAATATGATGGGGCTTTTAATATCTGACAGCTTCAAGGCAGTAGTAACTATATATATTCTCATCCCCTTCCTGGTTATCCCACAAATAATTCTAAGCGGTATAATTGTCAAATTTGAGAAGCTAAATCCAAACATATCTTCTCCGGTATCAATACCTTTCTACGGAGAATTAGTAGTAGCACGCTGGGGCTATGAAGCATTGGCTGTTGATCAGTTCGTTAACAATAAATTTGAGAAAGACCTTTACGAGTATGATAAAGTGATGAGTATCTCAAAGTTCAAGAAAGACTACTGGTACAATGAAATGAAAAGTGTTCTTTCAAGACTGGAAGGAAATATCGACAGAGAGCGTCTTGATGAGTCAAGTTATAAGGATATTTCCCTTATCTATAATGAGATAGAAGAAGAGCTTGGATACACACCAGCTATTGTGTTTGACCTCAACCTGATAAATACCAGGAATATCAGCATGGAGACCATTGATACCGCACGTTATTATATTGAAAAGATAAGAGCTTATTATATTGCGATGTCAAATAATATAAGGGCAGAACGCGATAAATGCATTGAAGCCAAAGAACGTGCCAACAGGGAGGAGTTCATTCTGATGAAGAAACATTATACAAATGAGACTCTGGAAGAATTCGTTCGTAATGACAATGAAAAGGAAAAGATAAAGAGATACCGTGACAGGCTATATCAAAACTATGATCAGGTTTTTCTTGATCCTACAAGGAAGTTTATTAAAGCGCATTTTTATGCACCTCGCAAGCAGGTCTTTGGTAATTTCTTTAACACACTCACTGTAAATGTTGTGGTAATATGGTTTATGACCCTTTGCTTATATATATGTCTGTATTTCAGAGTATTGAAAAAGATTCTTGAGTCATCAGACAAGGTAAAACAGACTTTCAAAAGCAACATATCAGATTAGGCCCTGACATTTCAGAAATATAATAAAAGGTGTCTGCCCGCCGGCAAACACCCTTTATTCATAATACCACAACCGATCTTTTTAATTCAATGCTCACGATTTATTCGACAATCTCTATCATCTTGAACGGTACTTTAATGATAGAGTCATAGTCCTCTCCTGCCTCAAGCATATCCTCATCATCCTCTTCATAGTACCAGTTTATCTCAACATCGTGTTTAGAGCGATGAATTGCCTCAAGACGTTTAAACACATCAAGAATGCACTTTGATGAGCTTGTGTTAAAGTACTCAAGCCTGATATTAACCACAGTTTTGTCAAGTGGTCCCTGCATGTAAGAATCAAGCCATTCATTAAGAGGCTTGTAGAACTCTACTGAGTTTTCAGGTATGGATCTACCCTTAATTTCAAAAATACCCTCTTTCGAATCAAACCTGATGGACGGTGTCTTAGGTGTTCCTTCAATAATGATCGGTTCCATAATTATCTTACTTTAGATTTTCCCTATTAATCATTGTCAACTTCTGCACTCAGGCAAAAGACTGAGTTTGCATCATCGTATTTTTTAAATTTAAAGTCAAGTTTATTGCCGGTTTTTCTGGCAATATCTATCAGTCCAAGACCACCAAGGCCTTTATCTGTAATCTCCTGATGGTTGAGAATATCTTTATATGCCTCTTTTATCTCTTCGGCAGAGGATTTGTTTATTTTTGAGATTTTTGTTTTAAGATCCCTGACCCGTTCGGCGGTAACAAAGTTGCATGTGGTGATTTTATATCCTTTCGAAGTCTTTGCCATCAAAACCAGTCCATATCGGTCAGGTTTAACAGCATTGAATCCATCAGGCACGTGATCTGCATGATGATAGAGATTCTGCAGGCTTTCTACAAGAACATTGTATACTTTTTTCCTTGTTCTGGGATTTTCATGAGTTGAAAGCAGCTTGTCCTCAACTGAATCCAGGGCTTTGTTAATGACATCAGAGTCAATATTGCCCTTATAATATAAGATAGCGCCCCTGATGTCAAGGTCACTAACAAAGTTTTCAAGGTCAAAGCTCATCTGGCTTTCTTTACAAATGGAAAAACTAAACCAATAACAAAAATATAAGTTTGTTGATAACAACCAACACTAAGATATTAATATTTTGAGAGATTAGCTCCTTTTTTTGACTAAGACATCCACCATGTGGGCTAATGGCCATTTACTGTTTGTGAGCATCCTGTTTTTTTCTCGTTCCCTGATAAAGGTCAAATCCGTGAAGCCGGCATTCGATGCTTCCATTGTACAGATCATATTTTTTGAAGGTTTTGAGCCCTATTGACTTAAGGCTCTCTCTGTCACCGGATAGTACCCAGGCTTTGTAGCCCTGGTAATTGTGTTTCATGCAACGGCCAATTTCATTATAAAGGGCAGGCATTCCTTCGCCTCCAATACGTTGGCCATAAGGAGGATTCATTATCAGTACTCCATTGTCTGCCGGTGCCGGTGTGCTTAAAAAATCGGCCTGAGATATAGATACAGTGTCTCGGAGCCCTGCTCCGGTAATATTCGCTGATGCTATTCTTACCGCTTCACCAGAGATATCTCTCCCGAATATTGGCACCCGTGATTTTTTCTCCTTTTTCTCAGCATCAAACTTAACTGATCTGAAAAGTGCCTCATCAAAATCTCTCCATTTCATAAAACCCCAGTTCCGTCTGAATCTACCGGGAGCTATATTGCAGGCTATTAACCCGGCCTCAGCAGGAATAGTACCTGATCCGCACATGCCATCTATCAGGGGAATATCTGCCTTCCATCCCGTCAGTTTTATAATTCCTGCAGCAAGGACCTCATTAAGAGGAGCGGCCACCTGTTCCTCCCTGTAACCTCTTTTGTACAAAGGCATTACTGTAGAGTCAAGAGAAATTGTAACTCTGTCATGACTGATATGCAGGTTGATAAGCAAATCCGGAGACCTTGAGTCAACTGATGGCCTTTTTGCCGTCAGACGTCTGAAGAAATCAGCCACAGCGTCCTTTACAACCAGTGCCGGATATCCTGAATGAGTAAAATGCTTTGAAGTTACGACTGAAGAAACTGCATATGTATTCGATGGTTCCAGAAACCTGTCCCATTCAACTTTTTCAGCCCCGTCATAAAGATCAGCGGGCTTCTTAATATTGAATTCAGCCACCGGAACCAGAAATGAGAGAGCAATCCGACTGTTATAGTTTACCTTGTACAATAAAGATCTGGTTCCTTCGAAAACTACAGCTCTGTTACCGGTTCTTATATTTTCTGCTCCAAGGTCAGCTAATTCAGATGAGAGAACTTCTTCAAGGCCAAAAAGGGTCTTTGCAATGATTTTCATTGTGGATCAGGTTTTATGCCAAGAATACTGTCATAAAGAACAGGATCGCTTATAATAGACAGGGCTTTCTTAATTGCTTCATCGTCCTGGTTTACCACCATGTAATACTCATTTGTTTCCCACAAGTCTCTGGCAACCAGTCCCTTCATAACTTTTTGCATTTCAGGTAATGAAACGTCATACTGAGCCTGGTCAAATTTGACTTTATTTTTTAAACCTGCTTCCCTGAGGTTTGATAGTTCAACATTAGAGAACTCGAAATTATTGTTGAAATCATTAAAGCTTTTATATTTTCTTAGAAGATTCTTTCTGTTCTGGTCTGTATATGATACAACGAAATTAGTAATGGTAGATGTCCTGATGAGATCACGGTAATAATCTGAATAATAAGTGGTGTCAATTGGTATAAATATATCAGGAGTAATTCCTCCCCCACTGTAAACAACTCTGTGAGTATTAAGTGTATAAGACTTAAGTGAATCAGGCAAAACCAGGCTGTCGGGATGGATCAGATCACCATTAACATATCTGGTATAATATTTCAGGAAGTACTTGTCAAATCCTTCATTATAAGGGGTCTGGATTGATCGTCCTGAGGGAGTGTAGTAGCGTGCAATTGTAAGTCTTAGCTCAGAACCATCAGGGAGGGCGAATCCATTCTGTACCAATCCCTTTCCAAAACTCCTTCTGCCTATTATGACGCCCCTGTCCCAATCCTGTACCGCTCCTGCCAGAATTTCGCTTGATGATGCAGAGCCTTCATCAATAAGAACTACAATCCGTGCTTTGGTTAACGTCCCTGAGATAGTGGAGCGATAGTCCTGACGTGAAGTATGAAGGCCTTTAAGATAGACTATCAGCTCTTCATGAGAGAGAAGCTGGTCAGCAATCTGAACGGCAGGAACCATATAACCGCCTGAATTGCCTCTCAGGTCAATTATGAGGCTGGACATATTCAGATCCTTAAGTGAGTCAACAGCTTTATCGAACTCTTTTGCAGTCTGCTCTGAAAACCGGCTTAGTTTGATATAGCCTGCGTTTTCAGACAACATATAAGCTGCATCAAGACTGTTAACGGGTATTTTATCACGGGTTATGGTGAAATCGAGAAGGTTTTTCTCTCCTCTTCTGAAAATTGTAAGTTTCACCGTTGTGCCTTTGGGCCCCATAAGCCTCTTTCTTACACCTGTGGTACTGATTCCTATTCCGGTGACCTTTTCGCCTGCAATAGTAATAATCCTGTCTCCGGCAAGGATCCCCATTTTCTCAGAGGGTCCGCCTGCTGTTGGAGAAATAATGATTATAGTGTCATTAAGGAGATTGAATTGTACCCCTATTCCCTCAAAATTGCCCTGAAGCGGCTCCTTTTCCTCCTGTACATCTTTTGCTGCTATATAAACAGAGTGAGGGTCAAGTTCTTTGAGAGTGCTTATTATCATCTTCTCAGCAATAGAAGAGACGTCAATACTGTCAACGTATACTGCATCAAGCAGAGCAAGGGTTTTACCTATCTTAAAGGTCTCCTGCGTAATTCCCTGTGCCCTGATAACAGTTCCCTGTATCAATACGATTAAGAGGAGAGTTAATAAAACTCTTTTAGTCATTTTCATTGCGTTATTCCCATTCAATTGTTGAGGGTGGTTTTGAAGAGATATCGTAAACGACCCTGTTTATTCCTTTTACCTTATTAATTATCTCATTTGATATGTCTGCAAGCAACTCAAATGGCAGATGACACCAGTCAGCAGTCATACCATCGGTTGAAGAGACAGCTCTGAGAACACATGCATTTTCATAGGTCCTTTCATCACCCATAACGCCAACGGATTGCACCGGCAAAAGCACAACCAACGCCTGCCACACCTTGTCATATAACCCGGCATTTTGTAGTGCAGAAATAAATATATTGTCTGCCTCCTTAAGTGAAGCAAGCTTATCATTTGTCACATCACCCAGGATTCTTATTGCCAGTCCGGGTCCCGGAAAGGGATGCCTGTTAAGTATCTCGGCAGGTATATTTAAGGTTTGTCCCACTCTTCGCACTTCGTCTTTAAATAGAAGTCTCAGTGGCTCAATAACTTTCAGATGCATTTTTTCAGGGAGCCCCCCGACATTGTGATGTGACTTAATGGTTGAAGACGGGCCGTTAACAGACACTGACTCAATCACATCAGGATAGATGGTTCCCTGGGCCAGCCATTTAACATCCTTGATTTTGTGAGCCTCATTATCAAATATCTCAATAAAAGCCCTTCCAATGATCTTGCGTTTCTTTTCAGGATCAGAAACACCTTTCAATCTGGTTAAAAAATGTTCTGAGGCATCAACACCTATGACATTAAGTCCCATCCTTTTATAAGCATCCATGACCTTTGTGTATTCATCCTTGCGCAGAAGTCCGTTATCAACAAATATTGAGGTCAGGTTTTCCCCAATGGCTTTATTAAGAAGTACAGCAGCCACTGAAGAGTCAACTCCTCCTGAGAGTCCAAGTACGACCTTCTCATTACCAATCTTCTCGCGGAGTGATAGTATTGTCATCTCAACAAAAGACTCAGGAGTCCAGTCAGCACGGCAGCCGCAAATGTTACGCGTAAAATTCTGCAGCATTTTCAAGCCCTCTGTAGTATGGTAGACTTCAGGATGAAATTGTATCCCCCACGTTTTCTCCTCCAAAATGCGGAATGCCCCAATTTTTACTTCAGCGGTTGATCCGGTAATAACGTAATTATCAGGTATTCTTGCTATTGTGTCTCCATGAGACATCCATACCTGTGTGTCATGGTTGATTCCCTTGAAGAGATCGTCACTGTGGTCTATTGAAATAAGTATTGCCCGCCCATATTCACGGTTATTTGACGGGAGCACTTCTCCCCCGAAGTTATTTGCCAGGTATTGGGCACCATAGCAAACTCCAAGAAGAGGGAGCTTTCCCTTTATGGCCGAGAGATCCGGTTTTGGAGCTTTCTCATCCCTAACCGAGAAAGGGCTGCCCGATAGTATTACTCCCTTAACTGTATTATCCGGAGACGGAAAATGATCGAAAGGAAATATTTCACAGTAAATATTAAGTTCTCTTATACGCCTTGCAATGAGCTGCGTATATTGTGATCCGAAATCAAGGATCAATATCTTTTCTTGCACAGGGAAAGAATTAGAAGTTACAATCCGGGCACAAAGATAGTCATTCTTTGATAATCAGGCCCAGAATCAGATATCATAAACTGAACCTTCCCTGGCGGCCTCTGAGGCCGGGAAAACCTCTTTAGCCTCCTTCTCCAGCAAATCCGGGGAACGGTAACGTGCTGAAAAGTGACCTATAATAAGCCGTCCGGCATTAGCTTCTTTTGCCGTTAATGCAGCCTGTTTTGAGGTTGAATGACCAGTCTGCCTAGCAAGATCAACGAGGTCATCACTGAATGTCGCTTCATGATAGAGCAGGTCAACTTCTTTGACCCACGATGCCAGTTTCCTGAAGTAACTGGTATCACTGCAATAAGCGTATGAATGTGGACACGGGGGTTTAGTAGTTATTTCATCTGATATTAGTTTTTCACCGTCATCACGCACAACATCCTCTCCCTTTTTGAGCAATGCTATTTCAGCGATGCTGATTTTGTGCTCAGTAATTTTCTCTTTAATAATTTTGCGATCAGCTTCTTTCTCCCTGAAAAGAAAACCATAGGCTGTCACCCGGTGTTTCAAAGGGAAGGCTGTAACTTCTATTCTTCGGTCATTTAGAATAAGTTTTGGTGAGCTGCCATTTAAATGGTGGATACCAAGCGGATATCCAAGATGAATATCAAAATCTTCAAAATGACGATTTATCATATCTTCAAACGGGTCAGGAGCATATATGTTCAGTGTGAGTTTGCGACCCATAAGGTTAAATGATGAAAGCAGGCCATACAAACCGAACACATGATCACCATGAAGATGGCTTATAAAAATATGGTTGATCTTGCCAAACTTCAGTTTATAGCGGCGGAGTTGCATCTGGGTGCCTTCACCACAGTCTATTAAAAACAACCGCTCATGTACATTAAGCACATGAGCGGCAGGATATCTATCCGAGGTTGGCAGGGCAGAGCTTGTTCCAAGTATGGTAAGCCTGAAAGACATGCCTGCTCCCGGAACTCAGGATATAAGCTTTTCGGCTTCCTCCGTATCAGCGGTTATTGAAAGCACTGTATCAAGCTGAGAGATGGTTATCAATCTCTCAACGGCTTCATTCAGGCCGCAAAGGACAAAAGTACCCCCTGCATTCTTGCAAAGCCTGTTTGCTACCAGGATTGCACTCAGACCTGATGAATCACAATACTGACACTTCTTAAGATCAAGAACAATATTTTTTTCACCCTTTCCTGAAATCAGGACAAGCTCTGACTTAAGAGTTGGAGCAATATGGGTATCAAGTTTTTCAGTCTCAATCCTGATGATTGTGCATTGATTACGATTTTCAATATTAAAGTCCATGGCCGAAATTTTTGGATACCTAAAAATAAGCTATTTTTTCTTTTTAGCTGCAGATTTGCTCTCTTTTTCTTCCATTTCATCTTTCAAAGCCTGAAGTTCGGTTATATCACCGAGAGTGGTCTTCTCAAGATTTGACTTCATTTTACGAGCTGCTTTCTTCGTGGTTTCGGCTTCAGAGCGCTTGGTTCCTGCTTCTGAATTCTTTCTCTCGTCTTCAAATACACGACTGTGAGACACAATAATTTTCTTGGCGCTTTTATTGAATTCAATAACCTTGAAATTAAGCTTATCATCAACAACAGCATTAGAACCGTCTTCCTTCACCAGATGCTTAGGGGTAGCAAAACCTTCAACACCATATGGAAGGGCAATAATTGCACCTTTATCAAATACTTCAACCACAGTTCCTTCGTGTATAGAATCAACAGTGAAGAGATCCTCAAAGACATCCCATGGGTTCTCTTCAAGTTGCTTATGACCAAGGCTCAGACGTCTGTTTTCCTTGTCTATCTCCAGAACTACTACTTCTATCTCTGCATCAATAGCAGTAAACTCAGCCGGATGTTTGATTTTTTTAGTCCATGAAAGATCGGAGATATGTATCAAACCATCAACTCCTTCCTCTATCTCAACAAAAACGCCGAAGTTGGTAAAGTTACGTACTTTGGCCATGTGATGGGAACTGATACTATATTTCTGCTCAATATTCTCCCATGGATCAAGTTTAAGCTGCTTTATGCCAAGAGACATCTTGCGTTCCTCACGGTCAAGTGTAAGGATGACAGCTTCAACCTCATCACCAACTTTCATGAATTCCTGTGCACTGCGAAGATGCTGTGACCATGACATTTCAGATACATGTATCAGACCTTCCACGCCTGTGGCAATCTCCACAAATGCACCATAATCAGCCATGACAACAACTTTGCCTTTGACCTTATCTCCAACCTTCAGGTTCTCACTGAGAGAATCCCACGGATGAGGAGTAAGTTGCTTCAGACCAAGGGCAATACGTTTTTTATCATCGTCAAAGTCCAGTATAACAACGTTAAGTTTCTGGTCAAGCTGAACGATCTCTTCAGGATGATTCACCCTGCCCCATGACAGATCAGTGATGTGAATAAGACCATCAACGCCCCCAAGGTCAATGAATACGCCATATGAAGTAATATTCTTAACAGTACCCTCGAGCACCTGTCCCTTTTCAAGCTTCGAAATGATCTCCTTCTTCTGTTGCTCAAGCTCGGCCTCAATAAGAGCCTTATGTGACACAACAACATTCTTAAATTCCTGGTTGATTTTTACAACCCTGAATTCCATTGTCTTTCCAACATATACATCATAGTCACGGATAGGTTTAACATCTATCTGTGAACCAGGCAGGAATGATTCAATACCAAATACATCGACTATCATACCACCTTTTGTGCGGCACTTGATGTAACCGGTGATGATTTCATTGTTTTCTAGGGCAGAATTAACCCTATCCCATGAATTGTATGCTCTTGCCTTCTTATGAGAAAGTACAAGCTGGCCTTTTTTGTCCTCCTGACTCTCAACATATACTTCAACAGTATCTCCGACTTTAAGATCAGGGTTATAACGGAACTCGTTAAGGCTTACCACACCTTCAGATTTCTGACCAATGTTTATAACAACCTCACGGCTGTTCATTGCAATTACAGTTCCCTGAACCACTTCATCAACAGCAACAGTGGTAAGTGTATTGCTATAAAGTTTTTCCTGCTCCTCATGAGTTTTCTCCGTTGAGTAGCCATCATTTTCATAGGCGTCCCAATCGAACTCTTCAGGTGATGTAGCAACCGGAGCAACTGTTTCAGCTTCCTTCACCTTTTTTTCTTTTTTTTCCTTGCGGATAGCCTTTTCTTCAGCTACCTCTTCCCCTGCCGATTCAGTGACAACTTCAGCAGTTTCATTTTTTGTTTCAATAGGCATTGTATCGCCTTCTTCTTTCAGGTCATCAGTGGATTTTGCTGTGACCTTTTCTTTCTTTTCAGTCATTTTTTAAATACTTAATAATTAATGTGTTAGACATTATGTTGATAAAAATTGCCTGCAAAGATAGTAATATTTTTATTTTTCATGGTAACAAACAACAGATTTTCAGTGCTTAAGATTAAAGCATTATCATCATTGTGCATAGTCTCTGATCATTGACAGATTTTCCTATTTTTGTTTATTATTTACAGGGTAAATCAACTTATGAATTCATCAGCAGGCAGAGGATTCATTTATTATAATTTACTGAATCTAAGGTTTGCATTATTAACGATCAGAATATAATCTCGCCTAACTCATGAAAGGAATAATACTAGCAGGAGGTGCCGGCACAAGGCTTCACCCGATAACCGAAGCTGTTTCAAAGCAAATGCTTCCTGTATATGACAAGCCGATGATCTACTATCCTTTATCGGCACTGATGCTGGCTGGCATACGTGAAGTTTTAGTTATATCTACTCCTCGTGACCTGCCTGGTTTCCGTGCATTACTTGGTGACGGCAGCAGACTTGGCATGAAGTTTTCATATAATGAACAGCCTTCTCCTGACGGCCTGGCACAGGCATTCATCATCGGTGAAGAATTCATTGGTTCAGATACAGTATGTATGATACTTGGAGATAATATCTTTTACGGGCAGGGATTCGGATCTATTCTCAGAGAAGCTGCAAGTTTGAAAAAAGGTGCAACAGTGTTTGGATACGCTGTGAATGATCCGGAACGATATGGAGTAGTTGAATTCGACAAAGACCGGCATGTTGTGAGTCTTGAGGAGAAACCAGTCAAACCTAAGTCCAATTATGCGGTTACCGGTATTTACTTCTATGACAATACAGTAGCTTCACGAGCGAGAACGCTTAAGCCTTCAGCACGTGGTGAGCTTGAAATAACTGATCTGAATAAACTTTACCTCAATGAAGGATTATTGGATGTAAGAATACTTGGAAGGGGAACAGCATGGCTTGATACAGGAACGTTTGAGAGTCTGCTTCAGGCATCAAATTTCATTGCGACACTTGAGCAGAGACAGGGATTGAGTGCATCATGCATTGAAGAAATAGCTTATAAAAACGGATTTATTTCAAGAGAGAAGCTCCTTGAACTGGCCAGACCCTTATTAAAAAGTCAGTATGGTCAGTACCTGCTTAAAGTCGCAAATGAATAAATTTCTATGAAAGTACACACAACAGAGTTTCCAGGTCTTCTGATAGTTGAACCGACAGTATTTGCTGATCTGAGAGGTTATTTCTTTGAGAGTTTCAACTACGGGACCTGCAATAAATCAGTCATTAATTTCAAACCTGTGCAGGATAACGAATCACTTTCAGTAAAAGGTGTTATCCGCGGCCTGCATTTCCAGAAAGATCCCGCCGCACAAGCTAAGCTTATAAGGGTTATTGAGGGTGAAATATATGATATTGCACTGGACCTGAGGATCGGTTCGCCTACATATGGAAAGTGGTACGGTATTTACCTGGACTCTGAATCAAAGAAACAGTTTTTCATTCCGAAAGGTTTTGCACATGGTTTTTCTGTAACAAGCGATAAAGCTATTGTGCTGTATAAATGTGACAGCTATTATTCAGCTCAGCATGAGGGTGGAATCAATGTCAATGATCCTGATCTTAAAATCGACTGGAAAATTCCAGGGGAGACAGAGATTATCAGTGACAAGGATTTAAAACAACCTATGTTTAAGGACTTCATCTCCAGTTTTATTTTCACGGTATGACTACAATTCTTATAACCGGATCATCAGGTCAGCTTGGCAGTGAGCTGAAGGATCTTGCAAGCAGGTATAGCGGGTATAATTTTATTTTTACAGATTATCCTGAAATGGATATCACTGACCATGATGCTTTGAAATCATTTATTAATGCCAGTTCGCCGGCATGGATCATTAATTGTGCTGCATATACAGCCGTGGAAAAAGCTGAAGATGAGGAGACACAAGCTGCCAATGTCAACGGAAAAGGAGTTGAAAATATCGTAAATGCAATTAAAGGAACACAATGCAGACTGATACACATATCATCCGATTATGTATTTGACGGGAACTCTCCTGTTCCATACAAAGAAGATGATAAGGTTTCTCCGGCCTCCGCTTACGGAAGAAGCAAACTTGCCGGTGAAACCGCTGCACTTGGTTATCCATTGACCATGGTCATACGTACTTCATGGCTGTATTCATCATACGGCAACAATTTTGTAAAAACCATACTGCGCAAAGCTGGCTCTGCGGATGAAATAAACGTAATATCTGACCAGACAGGCTC
>CAZGDJ010000012.1:0-7915 GCA_964524635.1 uncultured Rikenella sp.
ATTAGTGGCCTCTTTTGGTTTCTGAAAAAAGTTTGGCCACGTATAACTGATCAGATACCCTCAGCAACATTGCATATAGCAGGTCGTAATGCACCAGCCAGGCTGACACGCATGCTTACAGGTTATAATGTATATTTCATGGGTGAACCGGATGATGCTGCTGAATTTACTTCAGGGATGAATCTCATGATTTCTCCTCTGTTTATAGGAAGTGGCCTGAGGATCAAAATTCTGGAAGCAATGAGTCGTGGCAGAGTTGTCGTCTGCACTCATCAGGCTGCAATCGGGATACCTGTAACTCATAGAAAAGATATTCTTATTGCTAATGATGAAGTTAACTTCGCATTAGAAGTCATAAAAGCATTAAACAATCCTGCAATGAGAGAAAAAATCGCCGGAGAAGCCATTAATCTGCTTAGAAGGAGCTTTGATAACAGGAGAGTAACGGCTGATCTGCTAAAATTTTATAAGAGTTTTCTGAATGGCCGCTGAAATAATACTTTGGATATCTGCCGGTCTTATTTTTTATACTTATCTGGTATACCCTGCAATTGCCTTTGCAGCTTCGAAATGCATCGGGAAAAAACCTTCTGAGATTAAGGAAGTGTCTTTACCCTTCGTTTCAGTATTAATGTCGGTTTATAATGAGGAAAAAGTAATAAAGAAAAAGATTGAAAGCCTGTTAGTCAGTGATTACCCGTCTGATAAAATAGAACTGAAAATAGGATCAGATGCATCTGATGATAAAACTGATGAAATCATCAATGAGTTTACTGTTAAAGATAATCGTGTTACTTTGTTCAGATCTGAAACTCGTATTGGTAAAGCATCAATACTAAACCACCTGGCCTCCAACGCCTCAGGAATCATAACAATCATTACCGATGCAAATGTCATCCCTTCAAAAGATGCTGTCAGGCTTATTGCCTCACACTTAAGCCAGCCCGGAGCAGGATTATGTGATGCCACGGTAAAACCAGTGATGACAGATGATTATGGCATATCGTCACAGGAGAATCTTTACAGCATTTTTGAGACTTTGCTAAAAAGGGCAGAGGGTGTTGCGTGGGGAACTATGATTTGTCCTTATGGTGGTTTTTATGGAGTGAGAAGCGACCTGATGCCAGAAATACCGGAAAACATTCTTGCCGATGATCTTTTTATAGGTATTTCTGTACTAAAGAGTGGATTCAGATCATTCAACTCAGAAGAGGCTATCGCAAGTGAGGATACGCAGCCTGAAATAGCGGGTCAGTTCAGACGCAGGGTAAGAATAGCAGCCGGGTCATTTCAGAATCTGTTTCACTTCGGACCTTTCCCGTTTAAAGGTTTTATACCCTCGTTCTGTTTCTTCTCACACAAGGTACTCCGCTGGTTCACACCCCTGCTGCTGGCACTGGTTTTCATGACAACAGTCATTCTTTCAGGTAGTTCTGTTTTCTATTTTTGTCTGTCAGGAGCACTGTTATTTTTCATACTTTTAACGGCGCTTGATTTGGCTCTGCAAAGTGTGAAGATCAGTATAAAACCGTTGCATTATACAACTCAGTTTTTAATGATGAATATTGCACTGACATACGGGTTCATGAAAGTATTGAAGGGAATAAAAAAGGGCACATGGGAGCCCACGAAACGCTTTTGAGAAGATGAGCAACAACACCAGGCTAAATACAATAAACGAAGCCATCGAGGATATACGGCAGGGTAAAATTATTATTGTTGTCGATGACGATGATCGGGAGAATGAAGGTGATTTTATCTGTGCCGCAGAACTTATTACGCCTGAAATAGTCAATTTCATGGCTACTCATGGAAGAGGACTTATTTGTGTGTCTCTTCCGGAAGAACGCTGTGACGAACTTGAGCTTCATATGATGGTGGGGCACAATACCTCACTTCATGAAACTGCATTTACTGTATCGGTAGATCTCCTCGGTCCTCAGACAACAACAGGCATTTCAGCCAAAGACAGGGCTCTGACTATTAAAGCTTTGATCAACCCTGAAACAAAACCAGCACAGTTAGGCCGTCCAGGCCATATTTTCCCGCTGAGGTCACGGTCCAAGGGCGTCCTGCGGCGCGCAGGCCACACCGAAGCAGCCATGGATCTAACCATGCTTGCAGATCTGACACCCGGAGGTGTGCTGGTAGAGATTATGAACGAGGACGGAACTATGGCACGCCTGCCTGACCTGATGAAGATATCAGACAGGTTTGGCATAAAAATAATTACAATAAGGGATCTTATCGGATACAGGCTTGGACTTGAGTCAATTGTTGAAAAAGGTGAACAGGTAAAACTGCCTACTGAATATGGCGATTTTGAGTTCATCCCCTTCAGACAGGTCAGTAACGGTCTTGAGCATGCTGCTTTAGTAAAAGGAACATGGACTAAGGAGGAACCTGTACTTGTGAGGGTTCACTCTTCATGTTTCACTGGTGATATTTTCGGTTCAAAACGCTGCGACTGCGGACCTCAGCTTCACACAGCCATGAAAATGGTAGAAAAAGCAGGTAAAGGCGCTATTGTTTACCTTAACCAGGAAGGACGAGGGATAGGGCTTATTAATAAGATAAGAACGTATAAACTGCAGGAACAGGGAAGAGATACGGTGGAAGCTAATATTGAACTGGGCTTCCGCGAAGACGAACGCGATTATGGGATCGGTGCAAGCATCATGCGAGAAATAGGTCTTGGCAAAGTAAGACTTATATCAAACAATCCTGTTAAAAGAGCAGGATTGGAAGGTTACGGGATAAGCATCGTTGAGACTATCCCGCTTGTCATCCCCCCAAATCCATATAACTCGTTCTATCTTGAGACCAAAGCCAATAAGATGGGTCATAGTCTCTCATGCTATAAAACCCCTGTAAAAGGAGAGGATGACTGATGAAAGTCCTGTAATAGTATTCATGGGCACGCCTGAGTTTGCAGTCGCAAGCCTTCGTGCTCTTAAAGAAAATGACTTCGACGTCGCGGCTGTCGTAACTGTTGCTGACAAACCATCCGGACGCGGTCAGAAACTTACCATGTCAGCTGTGAAAAAATATGCCGTTAACAGTGGCATAAGAGTACTGCAGCCAGAGAAGCTTCGCGATCAGTCTTTTATCAATGCTCTTAAGGAAATTAATGCGGATATCTTCGTTGTCGTTGCTTTCCGTATGCTGCCTGAGGATGTATGGAGCCTTCCCAGACTTGGTACTTTCAACCTCCATGCCTCACTGCTTCCTCAATACAGAGGTGCTGCTCCTGTAAATCATGCAATCATAAACGGTGAACAAAAGACCGGGGTGACCACTTTTCTTATTGACAGAGAGATAGATACAGGGAAAATTCTTTTATCCAGAGAGACACCAATATACCCTGAAGAAAATGCCGGTCAGCTTCATGACAGGTTGATGATGATGGGTGCCGGTTTGGTAATTGAAACAGTAAATGGACTTTACCGACAAACGCTTAAGCCAGTTTCACAGGTTGTAAAATCTGATACCGCCCTGCATTGCGCCCCAAGAATATTCCCTGCTGACACTGTCATCGATTGGAATGACTCAAACATAGTTATCCACAATAAGATAAGGGGTCTGTCACCTTATCCCGGGGCAGTTACTGCATTCGTCTCAAAAGAAAAGCGCCTTAAGGTCAAAATATTTGAGGCTCACCCTTATGACGGCATTAATTGTGAACCTGGTACTATAAAAATTATTATGAAGAACCAGTTAATTATTTCATGCAGACAAGGTTCGCTTGAGATAACGTCGTTGCAGGCAGAAGGTCGCAAGAGAATGTCAACATCAGATTTTCTGCGAGGCACCGACCTGACAGGCTTCCATGCGATTTAGATTTCTGCTGCTATTCCTCTCTCCTATCTTAGTTTTATTGTCTGTCCGGCCACACATTCTGTTCCATCCTCCATAGCATTCATTTTATAAAGTGCTGCAAGTCTTACAGCATATTTCTGTGAGACATAATACATTGTCTCGCCCTGCATGACTACGTGTACCGGGTTTCTGGTATCTGCTTTGTTTCTTTTTGGCTGGAGGTAGATTATCTGTCCAGGTTGCAGAGAAGCATTGGGAGGCAGATCATTATAACGGCTGACCTCCCATGACAGCAGCTGAAACTCCTCTGCCAGCGATTCAAAAGTATCACCTTCACGAACAATAACATACTGCACGCCGTTTACTTCTTCAATCCGTGAAGTACCATATGTAATTACTTTGCCTGAAATATTATCACCGGTAACAGGTTTGGCTATTTCAGCTTCAGCCTGTGCTTTTATCTCAACTTTCTCCGGTACAACAACCTCCTGAGTGCTTTTTTCCTCAGGAATGGCAGGGTCTGCTTTCACAATACTTTTTGCTGAGCTTTTGCGGTATCCTGTATCGTAAACGTGAAGGCCGTATTCATCAATCTTTCTTATCAGTAAAGACGGATAATTTGGGTCAGTGGCATAACCAGCTTTCTTCAAACCATGCGCCCAGCCTTTATAGTCTGTGCTGCTCAGTTTAAAAAGATCTTTATACCTAGAACCATTGACAAGAAAGTCTGAATGGTCTCTGTATGAGTCTTCTGCACTCCGGTAGCTTCTGAAGCATTCTCCTTTTCGATTATCATCATGATAAACCTTCTCACCCTTCCAGTCACTATGGCACTTAATTCCAAAGTGGTTGTTTCCTTTTCTTGCCAACGTGCTCCGGCCATAATCTGACTCCAGCATTCCCTGTGCAAGAGTAATGCTTGCGGGAATGCCTGTTCTGTGCATCTCCTTTATGGCAAGATCTCTGTAACTATTTAAGTAATTAACAGCATATGATGGTAACGAACCTGCAGGTACTGCCGTTCCTGTTGTTACTCTTGCAGATCTGCAGGAATATGCAAAGATAACCGGCACAACCAACAATATTACTCTCGCTATATTTCTCATCAGATCAGTTTTGACAAAAATATATTTCTTTTTTAATTTTCAAATAATATCATACGCTGATGTTATCGCATTCAGGTAACTAAAAATTAACTATTTTTATCTCACATATATTCCAAGATATCCTCTTATGAAAGAGAAAGAGCTCAGAATATTTTTTACCGAGTACAACGGCTCCAACGAACTATCTGATAAAGAGCAGATTCTGATAGATGAAGCTAAAAAAGCAGCTAAAAAAGCCTATGCTCCCTATTCTCATTTTAAAGTCGGTGCAGCCATTCTTCTTGATGATGGTACAATAGTAAAGGGGGCCAATGTCGAGAATGCAGCATTTCCATCAGGCAGCTGTGCCGAAAGGACCGCACTTTCTTACAGCGTAGCCAACTACTCCGACAAAAGACCGGTAGCAATTGCCATCACAGCGTACTCTGCAGGAAAATTAACCTCAGAGCCTGTACCACCATGTGGCAATTGTCGTCAGATGCTCCTCGAGGAAGAACACAGGCATGACAAACCAATTAAAGTAATATTAATCGGTGCAAAGAAAGTTATTGTCGTTAAGAATTGTCAGTCATTACTACCCCTGCACTTCACGGAAAACAATCTTCACTCTAAACCTTAACCTCAGTCCTCTCCTACAACAAGCTGAAATCCGGCACCATGAATGTTTTTAAGAATTAATGCCGGGTCATCACTAAGGTATTTTCTTAGTTTGGTCACGTAAACATCCATGCTTCGGGCAGTGAAATAATCATCAGATCCCCAAATCTTTTTCAGGGCAGCTTCTCTGCTAACCAGTGAGTTAGGTGTCATGGCGAGCATTTCCAATAGCTGTCCCTCCTTTGGCGATAGTTTTTTCTCTTCGTTGCCTATTGTCAGGGTACGGAGTTTGGCGTTGAAGATAAACCTGCCTATTTCATAAATATCCTTAGTTCCATCCTGAATATCCTTTCGGGATATGATTGCTTTTATCTTGCAAAGCAGGATATCCGTGTCAAATGGCTTTGTAATATAGTCATCGGCACCAACACCATAGCCTTTAAGCAGGTCCTCCTTCAGCTTCTTTGCCGTGAGAAAAATAATCGGCACTACCATGTTCATGCTTCGTATCTCTGAGGCAATTGTAAAGCCGTCGACATGCGGAAGCATCACATCAAGGATGCACAGGTCATATGCACCTTTTCTAAACTGTTCGATGGCATATTTGCCATCATCAACAAGATCAACGCTGAAATCATTAATCTCGAGATATGATTTTAGCACAGACCCAAAACTGAGGTCATCCTCGACAAGAAATATTTTCATATTTTTCTTACTCATGATCCTGACTCCATATTAAATGGTAAGAATACTGTAAAACGGCTTCCCTTACCCGGTTCACTTTCAACGGTTATTGTTCCGCCATGGGCATCAACAATAGCTTTGACATAATTTAGCCCGAGCCCAAATCCTTTAACATTATGAATGTTACCTGATGTCTGCCTGTAAAAACGTTCAAAGATCCGGCTCTGCACTGCTTTTGTCATCCCGATGCCTTTATCTTCTACCACAAGATTTATGCCTCTTTCATTTTTACCTGTCGATATAGTTATTTCCGGGGCTGATTCTGAATACTTGTTGGCGTTATCCAGAAGATTATGCACAAGGTGCCTGAGATGTTCTGAATCGCCTTTAAGGGCACTTCTTTCAGCTTCAAGATTTCGCTTAATGACTCCTCCCCTTTCTGTGACCTGTATCTCAACAGTATCTATAGCCTGCAGAACAACATCATTGAGATCAATTTCCCTGAAGCTGAACTCCATTTCATGCTTGTCAAGAGTGGCCATCTGGAGAATGGTTTCCACCTGGCTGTTCATCCGCGCATTCTCTTTTTTGATCATACCCACAAAATGCTTCACCTTGCCTTCATCATTAATGATCTTCTGATTGGTTATGGTGTCTGCTGCCAGCGATATAGTTGCAATAGGGGTCTTAAACTCATGTGTCATGTTGTTTATGAAGTCAGATTTCATCTCCGATATCTTCTTCTGAGTAATGATGAAATAAAGACTGAAAGCAAATGTTAATATTATTATAAGCGAGAATAAGCTGGAACCTCCCAGAATCAGCCCTATGGATCCCAGAACAAACTTTGTCTTTTTTGGAAACACTACAGAAATTGTCTCTCCCCTTAGTAAAAGTCCATCACTAAAAAGACTTACCTGGTAAGGACTGTTTCTAAAGTCTTCAGCCTTCAATTTAGAATAATAACCATCATAAATGGAGTCACCTCTCATCAGAGCAAACTCAAAAGGTGTCTCAATTCCATTAGCTGTAAGGTATCCTCTGAGTGTTCTGTTAAGAACCTCTTTGCTTATATTGATGTTTCTTCCCCAATTATACATTTCCGTCATCAACTGGCTGCTCACCGATTGGAATTCTCCAAGCTGGTTTTGTATCCAGTTCAGATATTCGTCCTGTGAAACCATTACATTCTGCTGCCCGGTCTTACCTTTTCCCTCTTCCATAGGCACCTTCATTGTGACAGGCGGATTATCGTTTGTTGAAATAGTTATTTCAACTGAATCAACGTTCGGAACCATATCACCGGCAATTGTAACACTTCCTGAGTAGCTGCCAAAATAGTTATTGGTATCAGACTCAACAGGTTTTAAAGCAACGGAAGGCGATGTTGAATAGACATTCAGAAACTGCCGGTTAAGGAAGTTTATCCTTTGCTCTGACTCAATCTTATTGGCAGTGGCCATAAGACTGATTTTAACGAAATTATCAAAATTCCAGTTGGCAACCCTTATTGAATTGCCGACCCATGTCACCTGCACCCAAATTATTCCTGCAAGCGATAACACCATTAATAAAATCAGGCTTACGAATTTCCTTTTGTTCATGATACAAAATTAAATATATCTGTATGACCTGCTGTCGTTTTAACTTTTTGTTAACCAGTTTTAACCTCACTTTAACCATACAGGCCTGAATATGAACTACTTTTG
>CAZGDJ010000012.1:8015-8379 GCA_964524635.1 uncultured Rikenella sp.
TTAACCAGTTTTAACCTCACTTTAACCATACAGGCCTGAATATGAACTACTTTTGGTCTGTTAGTCATTGATAATACAATAGACAACAAAACAGGCACACAGTAAAGGAACGACTTGTGATTTCTTATTGCAGAATCCTGGCAACCAAGGTTCTGCATGGTCAGGCTGGTTGAATTAGGTTAATCTTAGGTTGCATGAAGAGACGCGGCAGAGGCGTCTCTTCTGTTTTTATATCTTACCCTCTTTTGCTTCCGGATGCAAGCCTGCCACGCTTTAGCGGGGGTTGGGAAAGGGGTATAGAATTACGAATATCGAACAAGGAATGATGATTTATGAAGTCATATATCTTCATAATTCTGAATTC
>CAZGDJ010000012.1:8479-20714 GCA_964524635.1 uncultured Rikenella sp.
GTTCTTAAATCAAACAAGTAATTAAACAATCAATATTCCCTCTTCCCCCGTAGGGAAAGCCTGGGGTATAGAATTGCGATTATCGAACAAGGAATGATGATTTATGAAGTCATATATCTTCATAATTCTGAATTCGTTGATCCTTGTTCTTAAATCAAACAAGTAATTAAACAATCAATATTCCCTCTTCCCCCGTAGGGTAAAGCCTGGGTATAGAATTACGAATATCGAACAAGGAATGATGATTTATGAAGTTTCAGTTTTTCGTAATTCTGAATTCATTGATCCTTGTTCTTAATCAAAGAAACAATTTACAAGGTATCGTTACTTTTTGCTTTTCTCAGATGTTTCTGAAAAGATTCCATATCTTTTCATCCGGTAAAGGAGCTACAACATTCACTTCTTCATTCTTCACAGGATGTATGAATGATATTCGTCTTGAATGGAGAGAGATACCTCCTCCTTCATTTGATCTCTTTGATCCGTATTTGAGATCACCTTTAACAGGGCAGCCTGCAGCAGCAAGCTGTGCCCTGATCTGATGATGTCTTCCGGTATGCAGGTCAACCTCAAGAAGATAAAACCTCTCTGAACGGCCAATAACCTTATATGATAGCTCAGCTGCTTTTGACTCCTTAACCTGGGTATCATAAACATACGATTTATTCTGCTTTTCATTTTTCTTAATGAAATGCATCAGAGTACCTTCTTCTGATGGTGGTCTTTCGGTTACTATTGCCCAGTATGTTTTTTTAACCTCACGTGTACGAAAAAGCTCACTTAACCGGGAAAGTGCTTTAGACGTTCGCGTGTAGACAACACAACCGCTGACAGGTCTGTCAAGGCGATGTATGACTCCCAGAAACACATCTCCCGGTTTCTTGTATTTTTCTTTTATGTAGCGCCTTACTATGTCATCAAGAGGCTCATCACCAGTATGGTCTCCCTGTACAAGGTCAGATGACCTTTTGTTCACTATAATAACATGATTGTCCTCGTAAAGTATCTCAGGAGTGGTGATTTTCATCTAGTATTGCTCTTTCTCATTAGGAAAACTTTTGCTTCTTACATCTGATATGTAATTCTGCACTGCCCCTTTTATTTCATCATGCAGGTTGTGGTATCTTCTCAGGAAGCGTGGGGAAAACTCGGTGTTGATACCAAGCATGTCATGCAATACGAGCACCTGACCATCAACAAGGGGCCCGGCGCCAATACCTATGACAGGCACCTTTACACTCTCAGCAACTTCTCCTGCCAGAGCTGCAGGTATTTTTTCAAGTACAATTGCAAAACACCCCGCTTTCTCAATAAGCTTTGCATCCTCCTTCAGTTTTCTTGCTTCCTCCTCATCACGGGCACGTACAACGTAGGTCCCGAATTTATGAATCGACTGTGGTGTCAGCCCAAGATGCCCCATGACAGGTATGCCGGCTGAGAGGATCCTTTCAATTGACTCCGTGACCTCGCGGCCTCCCTCCAGTTTCACAGCACTGGCTCCCGTCTCTTTCATTATTCTTATAGCTGATGAGAGAGCCTCCTTGGAGTTACCCTGGTAAGTTCCGAAAGGAAGATCTACAACAACAAGAGCCCTTTTGACACCTCTCACAACTGAGGCGGCATGATATATCATGTTGTCAAGAGTGATCGGAAGTGTAGTCTCGAAACCTGCCATGACATTGGATGCCGAATCCCCTACAAGTATTATATCTACCCCTGATTCATCAAGAATTTTCGCCATTGAAAAGTCATAACCGGTAAGCATGGCAATCTTATCACCCTTCATCTTCATTTCAGAAAGTACATGGGTGGTAACCTTTTTAATAACCTTGTGAACTGACATGATTCATCATTTTTGTAACAGATGCAAAGCTACAAAATAAGATAATGAATAACAGAACCGGGATATTATTTGAACTGTCTCTGCCGTTTTGTCATAAAAGAATTTGCCCGGGTCACATAAAGAGAGGAGTTTGCATGACAGAATTGCATTTAGAGGTCTTAAATGATCCAATGGCACAGACATTGAAAACAGAAATGCATATCATGAGAAAATTAAGAATTGAGAATTAAGAATAAATCAGAATAAGATGGGAAAAATTATTGGTATTGACCTGGGAACAACCAACTCTTGCGTTTCAGTAATGGAAGGCAGTGAGCCGGTGGTAATTCCCAACAGTGAAGGAAAAAGAACAACCCCTTCAATAGTTGCTTTTCTTGATAATGGTGAACGTAAAGTTGGTGACCCTGCTAAAAGACAGGCAATTACCAATCCACGCAGGACTGTGTCATCAATCAAACGCTTCATGGGAAGAAACTATGATGAAGTGACGAATGAAATGAAAAAAATGACCTACGAAGTTATTCGTGGTGACAACAACACTCCCAGAGTGAAAGTTGACGACCGTAATTATTCACCACAGGAAATTTCTGCAATGGTTCTCCAGAAAATGAAGAAGACTGCAGAAGACTACCTGGGACAAGAAGTTACAGAGGCTGTCATAACTGTTCCTGCTTATTTTAATGATTCACAGAGACAGGCTACAAAAGAAGCCGGTGAAATAGCAGGATTAAAAGTGAAAAGGATCATTAACGAACCTACCGCCGCATCACTTGCCTACGGACTTGACAAAAAATCACATGACCTGAAGATAGCAGTCTTCGATCTCGGAGGCGGTACTTTTGATATATCAATACTTGAACTTGGAGACGGGGTTTTTGAAGTAAAATCAACCAACGGCGACACTCACCTTGGTGGTGACGACTTCGACCATCTGATCATTGACTGGCTGGCAGAGGAGTTTCTGAAGGATGAGGGTATTGATCTTCGTAAAGACCCCATGGCATTACAGAGACTTAAAGAAGCAGCTGAGAAAGCCAAAATAGAGCTTTCAAGTGCATCAACCACGGAGATAAACCTCCCTTACATTATGCCTGTTAACGGTATTCCCAAGCACCTTGTCAAACAACTGACACGAGCCCAGTTTGAGAAACTTACTGACAAGCTTCTCCATGCTGTCATCGAACCATGCCAGAAGGCGCTCGATGATGCCGGAATGAAGACTTCAGACATAAATGAGGTGTTGCTGGTTGGAGGATCAACACGAATACCTGCTATTCAGCAGATTGTTGAGAAATTCTTCGGCAAAGTACCTTCCAAGGGGGTAAACCCTGACGAGGTAGTAGCTGTTGGTGCTGCCATACAGGGCGGTGTACTGACCGGAGAAGTAAAAGACGTACTTCTGCTTGACGTCACTCCCCTTTCTCTTGGAATTGAGACAATGGGCGGAGTAATGACAAAACTGATCGAATCAAACACTACAATTCCTACCCGCAAGACTGAGACCTTCACCACAGCCAGCGACAGTCAGCCGTCAGTGGAGATCCACGTGCTACAGGGCGAAAGACCAATAGCATCAGGTAACAAGACTATAGGCCGTTTCCACCTTGACGGCATCCCGCCAGCCCCAAGAGGCATACCACAAATCGAAGTCACATTTGACATAGACGCTAATGGTATACTGCATGTGTCTGCAAAAGACAGGGGCACAGGTAAAGAACAAAGGATACGTATTGAAGCTTCATCAGGTCTCAGCGATGAGGAAATCAAACGCATGCGTGAAGAAGCCAAGGCTAACGAAAGTTCTGATAAAGCAGCACGTGAGAAGGCAGACAAGGTTAACGCAGCTGATAGCATGATCTTCCAGACAGAGAAACAGATAAAGGAATTCGGCGACAAGATACCTGCTGACAAGAAAGGTCGTATCGAGACCGCACTGAACACTCTGCGTGAGGCTCATAAGAGCCAGGATGTCACAGCAATAGACAAAGCTTTGGCCGAGATCAATGCTGCATGGCAGGCTGCTTCTGAAGATATGTACAAGACATCACAGGGGACAGGTCAGCAAGCCGGCGGACAACAGGACGGCGGACAGACAGGTGATCAGTCTTCAGGAGGATCACAACAAGGTGGTAGTAATGGCGGTGACGAACAGGTTACCGATGTCGACTTTGAAGAAGTGAAATAACCATTACAGAAGCAATATTGAATTGCCGGCCGCTTATATGGCCGGCAATTTTTATCTGATGACACCTGTCTTTTAATTATCTTTGTCTTAAACTATGATTCCATGTTCAGGCAATATTTTCTAACAACAATAATTTTTCTTTCCCCCTTGCTCCTTTATGCGCAGAACCTTACAGACGAAGAAGGAAGAAAACAGGGCCCCTGGATCAAAAAATATCCTAACGGCCAGACTTTGTATGAGGGTACATTCAGGAACAACAAACCCATTGGGCTGTTTAAAAGATATTATGATGACGGCACTCTGCAGTCAGAACTTAACTACAGCGCCAAGGAAGATAATGCTGACGCAGTGTTTTATCATCCTGATGGAAAAATTGCAGGCGAGGGTACTTATGTGTCTCAAAAGAAAGATGGACTGTGGAAATTTTATAGTGAGAAAGGATATCTGATAAGTGAGGAATATTACCATGACGATCTACGCCACGGTATAACACAAAGGTACTATCCTGATGGCAAGCTGGCTGAGAAAATGGTCTTTGACTCCGGAATGAAAACCGGGGAATGGGTTCAATATTACGCTGACGGAAAACCATGCCTCAGGGCTGAATATATAGCCGGCAAGCTTGAAGGCCCTTTTACATTCTGGCATCCAAATGGCAAGATACAGTTCGAGGGTAAATATAAAGCAGACTCACGCGAAGGTGATTGGCTGGTTTTCAATGAGGATGGATCACTGAAACAAATAATGGTATATAAAGAAGGAAGGCTGACTGATCCCTCATACGCTGAGAATGAGACAAAATTCCTTGACAACCTTGAAAAAAACAAGGGTAAGATACAGATACCTGATTTCAATGGCAATATAATCAAATGATTATCAGATCAATTATCCTGCTTTTCATTTCACTTTCACAATACATTCTCTTCTCAGTTACTGAAAGCTTTAACAATGTACAGAACTCAGAAAAGTATTATTACAGGGTTTATTTTGCTGATAAGGGCGAGTCAACAGTACTGAACTTTACTCCAGAAGATCTTTTATCGCCGGCAGCCATTGCCAGAAGAGAGAGAAGCGGCACTGACTACCTTACAATGAACGACCTCCCGGTAAACCCGGAGTATATTAACGAAATATCTCAACTGGGTCTTATATTCCGCTATGCTTCAAAATGGATGAATACTGCCCTGTTTTGTTCTGTCGGGGCTTTTGAAACAGACAAAATAGCAATGCTGCCCTTTGTTAAAAAAGTTGTTTTAGTCAAATCACCGTTTAAGTCATCCTCTCACTCCCGCGATAAATTCAATATACCAGGATTATCTTCGGCTCCAGGAGTTTTCCGGCCGATACAATTGGTGAATGGCATGCCACTATATCTTTCAGGTTATACCGGGAGAGGCGTGACAATAGCAGTTCTTGACGCAGGTTTCACAGACGCAAACATAATCGAATCGCTTTCTCCACTGTTTTCACGCGGAGGAGTGAAAAAGACCTTTAACTACGTAGACAAAAACAGTAATGTGTTTACCGGTCACTGGCACGGCACGGCTGTTTTATCAATTCTCGCGGGAGAGGTAAAAGATGCTATTACCGGGCCGGCCTCAGGGGCAGATTTCATGCTCTTCCGGACCGAAGATGCCGGCTCTGAGTATCCCGTTGAAGAAGATTACTGGGTGGTAGCGGCTGAATATGCTGACAGCGCCGGTGCCGATATAATCACTTCCTCGCTGGGATACTACAACTTTGATGACCCTGCCATGAATTATTCATTCAGTGATGCTGACGGTAATACAGCATATATTACTGTTGCAGCAGACATTGCAGCGTCAAAAGGTATCCTGGTTGTCAACAGCGCGGGAAACGAGCGTGACAATGAATGGCAACGTATAATATTTCCCTCAGACGGAGACAGCGTGTTATGCATTGGCGCGGTGAATCAGGATCTCACAATATCTGATTTCTCATCTGCTGGTTTTTCTGCAGATAACCGTGTCAAACCTGATCTGGTGGCACCCGGAGTAAGTCTTCCTCTTCAATACAAACCCGGCGTTGTTTATACCGGCAGTGGCACCTCCTATTCATGTCCGGTCATAAGCGGAATGTGTGCAGCACTGATGCAGGCATTGCCACAGGCAACTGCTGCTGATATCAGGAAAACCCTGCAGGAAAACTGCGACAGATATAATAACCCTGATTCTCTGTATGGATACGGATTGCCTGACTTTACTGAGACATTGAAAAGACTGGAAGATACTTACAGAAGAAAACCGGATCTCTCAGTATCCGCAGGACCAAACCCGTTTTTTAACGAGATAGATCTGCTGTTCAGGGAAACACCGGGGTCTCTTTTAATAACAATCTACGACAACGCCGGGAGAACCGTAAAGAAGATTAATTACAGTACATACGTTTCCAGGTCATACACCATTTCAGGAATTCAGGACCTGGGACAGGGAATATACTATATCAAAATCATTACTTCCATTGATGACCTTGTTATCAAGATGATAAAGCTGTGATGATGACTGAAAGTGAAAACATAACACTTACAGAACTTCAGCGGGTAATACGCGACAGGCTCTATGAAGCTCTTCCAGGCTTCTATTGGGTTATTGCTGAGATTGCAGAGCTAAAGGTTAACAATTCCGGGCATTGCTATATTGAACTAACTGAAACGGACAGTGCCGGTGGAAAAATAACTGCACGTGCCAGAGCTACTATCTGGGCTGCCAAATTCAGGAATATAAGCGCATTCTTCATTTCAGCAACAGGAATTCCGCTTAGAGCCGGCATTACAATTCTTTTCAAGGCTACCGTTGAATATCATGAACTTTACGGACTCAGTCTTAACATAGCTGACATCGATCCTTCATATACTGCCGGTGAGATGGCTCTCAAACGTGAAGCCGTCATCAGACAGTTAAGACAGGAAGGCATTCTGGAAATGAACAGGGGCCTTGACATGCCACTGTACCCAAGGAACATAGCTGTTGTCTCATCTGAGAAAGCCGCCGGATATAGAGACTTTGTCAGACACCTTCAGTCAAACAGCTATGGCTATGTTTTTATCACCAGGCTGTTCGATGCGGTGATGCAGGGTGAAGAGACGGAGGAATCTGTTGTTAATGCACTTGACAAAATAGCCTCCTCAAAAGTATTATCCGACATTGTGGTGATCATCCGCGGTGGCGGATCAACAACTGACCTGAGCTGGTTCGACAGTTATAATATTGCATTCCATGTAACACAGTTCCCAATACCAGTTCTTACAGGTATAGGGCATGAAAAAGATCTTTCAGTTGCCGATATGGTAGCGTACAAAGCCCTGAAAACTCCTACCGCAGTTGCCGATTACATAATTGAGAGAACTCTGGAGACTGAAGCATACGTATCTGAAATGGCATCCAGCATCTCGCTTTCGGCAGAAGCAATTATTTCAGACAACAAGGAGCGGCTTGATTCGCTTCAGAATCATATAATAAACTCTTCAAGAATGATAATAAAAGTGAAGCAGGAAAAGCTCGGGTATTTTACTGACACTCTCCGCCGTATTTCAAAATCAATACTCCGCAATGCTGCTTCACTGGCTGAAAAACTTGATTTGTCTCTTCATCACCTTGACCCTTTAAAGATTCTTGAGAGAGGATTCACCATGACGTCAAAAGATGGAAAGATATTAAGTGCTTCTAACGAGCTTACTGAAGGAGATGAAATAACGACACACTTTAAAAATGGGCTGGTCACAAGTATTGTCAGGAACATAGAAAACAAATAATGAAATCATGGCAAAGAAAGAGATAGGATTCAAAGAAGCTGTAGGCAGCATTGAAGAGATTCTCAGGAATATAGAAGAAGGAGAACCGGATATCGACCGTCTTTCCACAGATGTTAAAAAAGCGGCTGAGCTCATAAAGATATGCCGTGCCAGGCTGAGGGAGACAGAGGTTAAGATAGATGAGATCATGAAAGACCTCAAATAATCACGAAAGGCTGTCCCGCTTTTGCGGGACAGCCTCTGCATGAAACCCTAACCTAAATCCCAGAAAACTAACTCCTCTCTGTGGAAAACTACCTTCATTAATTTAAACGCACAATCCGGGGCGAATGTTTCAATAAAAAGCAATTATTTTATGCCAATTTTCAATTAATTCTTCTCTATGCCAAATATGTCCTTAAACGCCTTGATAAAAGACTCTTTTGGCAGCGCGCCCATTGCCATCTGTGGTGCGCCCTCCATAGGAACAAAAAGCAGGGAAGGTATACTCCGGATACCAAATGCTGATGCAAGTTCCTGTTCTGCTTCTGTATCAATCTTATATACATAGAGTTTCCCATCATATTCGTTTGAAAGCTCTTCAAGTATAGGTGCCACCATTTTACACGGACCGCACCAATCAGCATAAAAATCTATTATACAAGGTTTGTCACCATTGTACTTCCACTCCTTGTTCTGCTCATAATTGAAAACTTTCTGCAGAAAGCTTTCCTTCGTCAAATGTTCTGCCATCTTTTTATGTTTTTTTTGTTTAACAATGGTTAAACCATTTTGTTCACAAATATCAAATGTAATAGCGGATTAACTGTATCAATTGATTTCTCTTCATTTTAAGCTTTAAATTGTAATTTTGTCACCTGTATTTGTAAAACTGCCAAAACAAGTTATGAATATTATTCTGAATGACAGAGTATTCAAGATAGTTTCCAAAGTTGCAGAACAAGAAAATGTGGAAGCTTATGTAATTGGTGGATACGTTCGTGATAAAATTCTTGAGCGGTCACATCCAGATAAGGATGTTGACATAGTTATCATTGGTGATGGCATTGAAGCAGCTCGTGCTGTGGCTAAAGCCATAAACCCTGCGATTAAGGTGACTGTATACAAGACTTATGGCACTGCAATGTTCCGGTTCGAGAACTATAATGTCGAGTTCGTTGGAGCAAGGAAAGAATCATACCAGCGCCACTCCCGCAAACCCAGCGTAACACCCGGCACTCTCAAAGATGATCAGGAAAGACGAGACTTCACAATAAATGCCCTGGCCATTAGCCTCAATAAAAATAGCTTCGGTGAGCTTCTTGACCCATTCGGTGGTATTGCAGACATTGAAAAGAAGATCATCCGGACTCCCCTTGAACCTGACACAACGTTCAGTGATGACCCTCTCCGTATGATGAGGGCAATACGTTTCTCAGCTCAACTCGGTTTCACTATTGCCGGGGATACTTTAAAATCAATAGCAAGGAATGCCGAAAGGATCAGGATCGTTTCAGCCGAAAGAATAACAATTGAGTTAAATAAAATACTCAGTACGAATACCCCTTCTTCCGGATTTCTCCTGCTTGATGAGACAAAACTATTAGGTTTCTTCTTCCCTGAGCTTGAGAAACTTAAAGGCGTTGAAGACAAAGACGGGAAAGGGCACAAGGATAACTTCCACCACACATTAAAAGTACTCGATAACATTTCCGCCAAAAGTGATAACCTGTGGCTGAGATGGGCGGCAATTCTTCACGATATTGCCAAGCCTGCCACTAAAAAATTCATAGATGGCACAGGATGGACCTTTCATGGACATGAGTATCATGGCGCCCGTATGGTGCCCGATATCTTTTCACGCCTGAAGCTGCCACTGAATGACAAGATGAAATATGTGCAGAAGCTTGTAGGACTGCATCTTCGACCTATCGCCCTTGTACAGGATGAGGTGACGGACTCAGCAATAAGACGGTTGCTCTTTGAAGCTGGTGAAGATATAGATGACCTTATGCTTTTATGTGAAGCTGACATAACATCAGGCAACCGTATGAAAGTAAAGAGGCATCTCAACAATTTTAACCTGGTAAGGAAAAAGCTCAGGGAAATAGAGGGAAAAGATGCTGTACGCAACTTTCAGCCTCCTGTTCACGGTGATGAAATCATTGCTGCCTTCGGTATCAGTCCGGGACCACAGATAGGCATCATTAAAACAGCTATTAAAGACGCTATCCTTGACGGTGTCATACCTAATGAGCGAGAAGCAGCATGGAATTATATGCTGAAGAAAGGTCAGGAGATGGGACTGACCCCAAAATGACTTCTACCGGTGATGTAACCTTAGTAAAACGGGCAGGTGATCAGAATACCCGTCTGACCATGAAAATCCCCTGAAAGTCGAAAGAGGCCTCTTACCAGGATAATCAGGATCATCCTCAAGAAGAAATGGCGCACTAAACACAATGAAGCGG
Source organism: uncultured Rikenella sp. (assembly GCA_964524635.1). Taxonomy (GTDB): domain Bacteria; phylum Bacteroidota; class Bacteroidia; order Bacteroidales; family VadinHA17; genus SR-FBR-E99. Next base: position 18,730 of record CAZGDJ010000012.1, read on the forward strand.
CGTGGTGAAGTTGAGAAAGCTGCAGTGGTGTCTGTCATTTCTGAGGAAACAAGTATCTGGTCAATCATCTCCCATGTACCACGATATCTGTAAGATCCTTCATTCTTCTCCCAACTGTCAGTGGCCGTGTTGACCATTGTGTTTCTATTTACCAGGTCGGTAAGAAGAGGATCATCAGGCAGAGTATTGAAATCTCCCATTATCAAAATCGGGGTTGATTTTCCTCTGTCAGCAATAAGCGAATCTACCTTTGAAGCAAGTAAAAGTTGCAAACTCTCTCTGGTTTTACCAGCGGCCAGAGTGCCTCCCCTTCTCGAAGGCCAGTGACACAAAATTATATGAACTGTATCACCATAAACAGTTGTTTTGACATAAAGCATATTACGTGATGTGAATGGGTCGCTTTCTGAAGAGACTGGTATCCATGACCTTATATCCTTAACAGACACCTCGTCTGATCTGTAAAGCAGGCACAGGTCTATGCCACGGGTATCAGGTGATTCCCTGTGAACAACCTTGTATCCGGAATTGACTAACAATGGCCTGCTCACCAGGTCATGTGCCACCCCACTGTTCTCCACTTCACAAAGCCCTACAAGCAACGGGTATTCCCATCCACCTGCAGCGACAATAACCCTAGAAATAGCATCCAATTTTTTCCAGTAACGGTTATAAGTCCATCGTCTGGTGCCAGCCGGCAGGAATTCAGCATCATCTTTTAAGGTGTCATCTTCAGCATCAAACAGGTTCTCAGTGTTATAAAACATCACTGTAAACTCCTGCGTTTTTGCATCAGTAATATTAAGAAACAGAAGCACTATTGCTATACAATACCTCACATTCTTAATTCTTAATTTTCTTCTCCCCCGGCTGTCTTTCGTAAGCTCCTATATCAGGTCCCTCCCCTGCTGGTCGTATTTCATTTCTAATATCAAAAGGCCATTCTGTCGATTCCGATTTTCCTGCAACGTCAATAAGAGCAGAAAGAGTGTCAGGTCTGTAGTCATAAATTTTTTCTTCTATAAATAAATGATCAGCTGAAGTCATAACAGATATAAAAGACTTTCTGTTCCACCATGGACTTTGAAGAGTGTCTACTTTTATCAATGAACTGTCTACCATAATGTTATCACCAACTTCCTCAGGGGTGGCATTGATAAATATTTCATCCGCTCCAGTGCCAGTTACAACAGAGTTTTTCATTGACAGCAAAGGCATAATGCCTTTGTCGCCTTTGCCAATATAAAATGTGGGCGCGTTCCTGAAATCGTATTCCCAAAAATTTGATATAGTGCAATGTACAAAATCATATGATCCTCCGTCTGTCAGGGAGATAACACTGAAGCCTGAATGAGCAAAGACCGAATTAACTGAGAAAATCTCAGCTCCGGTTGCAGATAGCGATCCGACAGAATTATGCATCAGTCTTGAGTTGACTATCTGAATGTCAGGTGTCCCCGATAATCCGCCTCTGATTTCTATACCTGTTACAGCGTTTCTTATCTGCGTATTTAGCAAGACATTACCTGAGCTGCAATCTAAAATGGTTATTCCTTTCCACTGCCCGGGAACATCTTCATACTCCGGAGTGATACGGTCAGAAGCTATTAAAACAGGTTTTTCCTTTGTCCCCTCAGTTATCAGAGTACCTGCGACTTTCATTTGAGCATTATGATGGAAAAGTATCCTGGCGCCAGGGCCAAGTGTCAAAGTAGAGGCAGTGTCAATAATCAAAGATCCATAGACTACAAAAGGTTTGCCTTCGCCCCATGACTTATCACCAATCATCTCATTTTCAATCAGCCAGATATCCTGGCCCCATGCTTCCAGTATCACCCGCCTGATAATGCCTCCCGAATCAAACATGACGGAATCCCTGACAGCAACAGGAACTGATTCATCTCCCGGATCAACAGTTACATCAACAAAAATAAAAATTGAGTCACCTGCGGGGAGTATAATATCACGTGAATCATTTTCCGGTT
>CAZGDJ010000013.1:0-20617 GCA_964524635.1 uncultured Rikenella sp.
TGGCATGGGGAATTACAAGGATGATAAGATGGAGATAATAGCTGATAAGGGTAATGGAAACTATGCGTACATAGATAATCTTCAGGAGGCCAGAAAAGTTCTTGTTCAGGAATTTGGAGGAACCCTGTTTACCATCGCCAAGGATGTAAAGTTCCAGATTGAGTTTAATCCGGCTTATGTCAAGTCATACAGGTTGATAGGTTATGAGAACAGGTTATTGAATGATGAGGATTTCAATGATGATACCAAGGATGCGGGAGAGATGGGCTCAGGCCACACGGTAACGGCACTTTATGAGCTCATACCTGCCGGATCTGATGAAAATGTACCATCAGTAGACCCTCTTAAATACCAGGCCCGGAAAAATCCGGCAGATAACTCAGGAAGCGATGAAATGCTTACCATAAAGCTAAGGTATAAAGAGCCTGATGGTGAAAGAAGCAGACTATATGAAAAAGCAATAGGCAAAAAGGTGAAAGATTTTACTGAAACCACGGAACGCTATCGCTTCTCAGCTGCAGTTGCCGGATTTGGGATGCTGATGAGAAACTCGGAATTTAAAGGAAATGTCACTTACAATGATGTCATTAAGATGGCAACTGAGGGTAAGGGAACTGATGATGACGGATACAGAAGCGAGTTCATCAGATTAGTGAAATTAGTAAGAGATAGAAATATCACTGACTCTGAATCGGTAGAATAATATTGTACTAAACAGTTATTGGAGAAGCTCTCCCGGAAGGGAGGGCTTTTTAGTTTACGGGTATCATGATCTCAACAAGGGGAAATGTAAATCGGAAAACCGTACCTTCATTTTCTTTGCTTTCTGCCCATATTTTTCCTCCCTGCTTGTCAATAAACTCTTTGCACAGTATCAGTCCGAGGCCAGTCCCTTTCTCAGCCTGTGTACCTTTCCTACTATGCGTAGTCTCAATCGTAAAAAGAGTTCTGAGTATCTCCTGTGGCATCCCGATACCATTATCTGAAACAGATACTTCAATGAAACTTCCTTTTATAGCAGAATCAATAATTATTGTACCTCCAGGCCCTGTAAATTTTATCGCATTCGAGATTATATTGCGCAGGATGCTGCTGACAAGGTTTTTATCAGCCCTTATACCATGACTGGGATCAACCTTTGAAATAATTGAAATATCTTTTTTCTCAGCTCCGGCCTTTAGAAGGTTTAGACACTTAGTCACTTTTTCAGCAAGACACAGTTCCTTAGGCTGCAGAGTGAAGTGATCCATCTGTGTCCTTGACCACTCAAGCAGATTCTCGAGAAAATTGTAGTTTATCAAAGCCGTGTCATAGACTTCTTTTGCATACCTGTTGTATTCAGGATCATCAACGTCCTTATTCTTCAGCAGCTCAGAAAAGCCGAGAACGGTATTATATGGTGATTTCAAATCATGAGCGATAATAGAAAAGAATTTGTTCTTTGCATTATTGATTACTTTCAGTTCGTCAGCCTGTTTCTGTATTAAGTCTTTACTGACATTTACCTCAGCTATGGCCATCTCAAGCTGGCGGGCCCTCTCCATCTCAAGATTCTTGACAGCCTGGTTCTCGTTGTAAATAAGAGAGATTATAAGTGAACCCATTCCAATTGTATAGAAACAAACAATTAAATTTAATATATCATAGTTCTCAGGAGGGAATAACTGGATATCCCTGGTGCTGATAATGCTTCCAATAAACTGGATACCTATTATCTCCATTATGGCTATAGCACCATGCTTGAGTACAGACCTGTCAAAGAGAGCAGCGGTAAGGGGAAAGAGCATAAATGAAATAAAAACCGGAGAATAATATGGCATTATCCCGGCTTTGGTCGGGATCACTGCAAACAAACTTATGATGAACATGTGGACCTCAAAGGTCAGAATTGAAATCTCCCTGGCAGATTCAAGTTTTTTCCTGGCTAAAAAGTAGAATGAGGATAAATAGAACATAAAGCCCATGAGCTGTATCAGCAATCCGGAATAGACATTGAAGATAATTGCTATGGGCCAGGCAGAAGCCGAAGTGATGCATAAATACAGGTTGAATGCATTTACCTGCCTGTATGACCTCTTCCTGTCCAATGACCAATGATCTTCTGTACCGTTGTTAAGGATTCGTTCGTACAGATCAGATATACTTTTAAATATTTTTCCCATTTCCCCTCAAATATCTTCTTTTTAAAAGTACTTCGAGCTCAAATGAATTTCTAATGGATATATTATTAATAGACTGCAAAAATCATGTTTTAATTTTTACCTTCGTCACTTTAAATTTGTGATTCGTCAAAAATAACAAGGGTTTTATAAACAATTTTAGCTCTTTTTCTGTAAAGAAGGTCTTTAAGAAAACTGGCATAAAGTGGATTTCTGCCAAGAATAAAGGCAATCAGGAATTTGCTTTTTTCTTATTGTGGCTTAAATAAACCATCCATATTTGCGCCTGAGAAACCTGCATCAAAGAGATATTTCGGAACTTTGTTCAAAGTTTTAATTTGTTTTAAGGAGACAAGTGAAGAATGTTTCACAGTGTAAGTGAAATCTCCTATGGATCCGAGGTCTTTTTGCGTTGTTTCCCAGTTTTTATTGTCAAACATTGAGAGGTCAATAGTCTCAGAAAAAGATCTTAAGGTTTTATCGCCATTCAGGTTATAGTAAAGGTCAAAATATGACATCGCAAGTTCTCGCAATGATTTGTATACCGGTTCACGAAAACGCAATACCGTTGTATTTGATTTAGCAATGGCGCCCCAGAACCTGCCTTCGCGGAAGACAGCAATAATATGGTCATCATCATTTTCTGCTGACAGGTCGACAATCAGCGGAGAGTAACCCAGATGGCGAAGCGTTGCGGCAGCAAAGAGCCCTCCGTCCATGCAGTGAGCCATTCGCTCCCTCAGTACAAGCAGTGGTGAAAGGGTCCGCTCAGTACAGTTGTATTTTATTGAATCAAGAAATTGCTGTATTTTATTCGGAGTGTTAAAGCCTTCAAAGAGCAACTTTTCGTCTCTGCTTAAGGCTTTAAAAAGATTCATATATCTTAGTCTTTGCCACAATATCAATATCCGGTTTTACCTACCCTCTGGCTTCATTTGCGGGAAGAACAAAACATCCTGTATAGATGGCTGGTTTGTCATGAACATTGTCAGCCTGTCAATACCTATTCCCATACCTGATGTCGGAGGCATACCATATTCAAGAGCTCGCACGAAGTCCATATCAATGAACATTGCTTCGTCATCACCCTTTTCAGACAAACGCAACTGTTCCTGGAAGCGTTCAAGTTGATCAATAGGGTCATTTAGCTCTGAGTATGCATTGGCTACTTCTTTTCCGTTAACCATAAGCTCAAAACGCTCTGTCATACCCGGCTTGCTGCGATGCTTCTTAGTAAGCGGAGAAGTTTCCTGGGGATAGTCTATTATAAATGTCGGCTGGATGAAATGATGCTCGCATTTCTCACCAAAAATAAGGTCAATCAGCTTGCCTGAGCCCATTGAAGGTGAGTGGCCGATTTCAAGCCTGTCACATACTTTTCTTAACTCGTTCTCATCCATCCCAGAGATATCGACACCGGCATATTCTTTGATAGCATCGGTCATTGCCAGCCGCCTGTACGGACGAGCATAGTCAATAGTATTTTCTCCAAGGGTAACTTTTGTAGTGCCATGCATATCCATCGCCACTTTCTCAAGTATCTCCTCAGTAAAACTCATCATCCAGTTATAGTCTTTATACGCAACATAAATTTCCATTACTGTGAACTCCGGATTGTGGGTACGATCCATTCCCTCATTGCGAAAGTCTTTTGAGAATTCATATACACCGTCATAGCCACCCACTATTAGTCTCTTAAGATAAAGCTCATTGGCGATACGCAGGTAAAGAGGAATGTCAAGTGCGTTATGATGAGTGATGAAAGGACGGGCGGCAGCACCTCCCGGAATTGGCTGCAAAACCGGGGTCTCGACTTCAAGATACCCGTGTTTGTCAAAAAGCTCACGCATTGACTTTATTACCTGTGTTCTTTTACGAAAGACCTCCCTTACCTGAGGATTTATGATCAGGTCAACATATCTCTGGCGGTAACGCATCTCAGGGTCAGTTACTGCGTCATATAAAACGCCGTCTTTTTCCTTTACTATAGGCAGAGGTCTGACTGACTTGCTTAACAGCGTCAGCTCTTTGACATGAACGGTGGTCTCACCCATTTGTGTCTTGAATACGAAACCTTTGATGCCAATTATATCACCGATATCAAGTAATTTCTTAAAAAGTGTATTATAAAGCGTTTTATCCTCACCGGGGCACAGATCATCACGACGCACATAAATCTGTATCCTCCCTGAAGAATCCATTAACTCTGCAAATGAGGCATTGCCCATAATACGGCGTGACATCAGGCGTCCGGCCAGACACACATCAGGGTAATTGTTCTTTTCAGGATCGAAGTTGGAAAGGATATCCGCTGATGAGGCATCAACCGGGAACATTGCGGCAGGGTATGGATTGATGCCTAGTTTTCTTATCTCTTCAAGTGATTGTCTGCGAACCTGTTCCTGTTCACTGAGACTGGAATTTGATATCATTATATTTAAAAAATTTTCACAAAAGTAAGCAATTCAAAGCTTAAAACCTTATGCCCAGGTTAATGCCAAGCGACCTGAAGTTAAGCCTCAGGTGCTCATTCATGTTAGTATTGGACATTATATCATAACTAAATCCGGACACCAGGGAGTATTTATTATTTACCCTGTACTCCAGTGCACCCTTTCCAATACCTCCGAAAAAGAAAAAGGGAATTGTTTTTCCATATTCACTATAGAACGTTGCATAATAGAATTCAGGGTTTTGTGAAAGAGTGAAGGAGCAGACAGGGCCAACGCCCAGACTATAATGCCATTTTTCATTTCCAAAATTCCAATTGAGAGTGACGGGAATTTTTAAAATCAATATTTTCAGATCTGCTTTAAGTGAATTTGTAGCGAAGGGGTTTGTAAAAGGACCTTCTTTTGAAGTAATGACGTATCCCTTGTTTTCATATGTGACATATGAATAAGGTCCAGTCCGCAAAGGATCAGCAAGTTTGATATTCAATGTTCTGTTATACTGAAGAAGCATATCTATCCGGGCACCGAATCTTTCATCCCGTGAAACAATATTAAACCACTCTGCAGTGACTCCGGCAATAAATCCATCAGCACCTTTGTCACAGAGTTCCTTTCCAAAGTTCAAATATGAATTTGAATAGCCGGCATGTATGCCAAAGGAGAAAATGACCGGTTTGACAGTACGTTCAAAAACTATACAGTCACCATCGTCACATGTGAGCCTGTGATAATCCTGCCCAAGCTTAATAAGCGATTTATGATTCATTTCGACATTGTCAATTTCAGGCATGATCTCTGGGCAGTCGGAAAGAGATGCACGGAGTCTTCCTGCAATTCTGGATCTTATTATTTTCGTCTTGGTATTGTCAGTGATAACAGATTCAGTAAGTTCTAATAACCCTTCCGATGTTTCAATATAATAATGGTTATTGCCGTTAATGGTGACATAATATAAGCTTGCCCTTCCCTGCAGGATAAATTCAGTAAAAAGCAACATTGTGTCTCTATAGACCGGAACTCTTTTCGAAATATAATACTTCCCATCATCAAATCTGTACGCTGCCAGCTCAGAAGGAGAGTATTCTTTTTTTTCAGTACTGCCTTTTGAAATGAAAGTACATACTTTATGATTTTTCTGGTTGGAGCTGTACAATATTTCCCCGGCAACAGTATCATTCGACAGAGTAATAATATATCCGGGTTTGAAGCCTGTCTGACAAAGGGCTGCTTCTGAAAAGGCCATAAAAGCTACAAATACACAAAGACTATTGATTTTCATTACATTTTTTTTTAAAACCTAAAATAGTGAAAAGAATTACTGAAATAGAACATTTAAAAATACTAAAAAATCAGATTCCACTGCCCACCATTTCGCGAAACAACACCTGAAGCTTTTTTGTCACAGGACCTGCATATCCATTACCGATTGTAATCTCACCTATTCTGGTCACGGGTATGATTTCTCCAGAGGTGTTGGTAATGAATGCTTCATGAAAATATGGGAGCATATCCGCGGTTACAGCTTCTTCAAAAAGTTGTATTTTATTCTCAAGGGCAATTGTAATAACATTTTTCCTGGTTATGCCTGATAATATATGATTTGATTCAGGATGTGTATATACTATATTATCTTTTACAAGGAAGACATTTGAATGACCGGCTTCTGTAATGATTCCGTCTCGCACGAAACATACCTCAGCATGCCCTGCGTCAAGAGCATCCTGATAAGCCAAAACATTTGCCAGCAAAGCGGTGGTTTTAATATCACAGCGGTTCCATCTCGGATCTGGTTTGATATCAATGGTTACACCCCTTTCCCACAAAAGGGTATCTATGCTATGCCTGCGGGCAAAAGCATATATTGTAGGATTCACCGGCGGAGAAGGAAATGCGTGATTTCGTGGCGCTGCACCACGGGTAACCTGTATATAGACAATTGAGCACCCGTCGCCAAGATTGTTCTGGTGAATAAGACTTTCAGCAATAGTTGGGAATTCATCAATACTGTCCCACTTTATTCGTACCTCATTAAGACTCCGTCTGAGACGGTTTAAGTGGCCTTCTATGTCAAAAAAGAATCCGCCATACCATCTTACCACTTCGTAAATGCTGTCACCGAAGAGAAAGCCTCTGTCATCAGGACTTACCGCCACTTTGTCATGGGGCATAAACTGCCCGTTGAAATAAACAATATCCATTATTTAAATCAGAATTTTATTTTACCTAATTCATCTATCTGATTGTCAGTAAGTCCTTCAGGCTCAATGCCCGATGACCGGCACATTAAATATATTGTCGCTGATTTTGCAAGAATGTCAATCACATCAAAAGTTTCAACAGGTGTTTTTCCTGTTACAAAAACCCCATGTTTTTCCCACAGAGCAACATCGTGTTTCTCAAGAGCTTTTACCGTTTCTTTACCAATATCTATTGTGCCCGGCAGCATGTATGGCACGAATCCTATTCCGTCAGGAAGAAATACTTTTAGTTCGGGGTGCATTCCCCAGAGGATTTTGTTTAGTTTTCTTTCATCACATAATTCCTGCAATTGTGTCAATGCAATTAACTCAGTAGGGTGTGAGTGAATTGCAACGCGGTGTGTTGATCTCCGGCGTTCAATCATTGAATGGATACCAAGATGCGTTGCCAGTTCACTGGTCGGTCGCAAGTCTGTTTTACCATGATGGGAGATAATATTAAAACCTGATCCGTCTTCAGTGATCTTTATTATTATTGCATTCCGTAAAGGCTGGCGTGCAAGATCACGCATCCTGTGGTTAGTGGCCGTTATAAGAAAACACTCTCCGGCTACATCCGGGAAACACTCAGGCAGGCTTACGAAGAAAGGCTGGTAATCATGAGGCAGATCTTCAGCGGGAAGATCCTTAAGCGAAACTGATATGTTTCCTGCATTACGCTCTGCCCATCCTCTCTGGCACAGTAAGCCAGCGACATCTGACACTTCTGCTATTACTTTCTTGACGGACTCGCTTAAATGATTTGCCATTTGATATGTATAAATACTACTCCAAAGATAGTTTTTTCATCTGTTCATGTTGAAAGATTGAAGGATCGGGGCTTCTGTAATTTTATTAAATTGCGCTGTGACATTTTTGTTTGATCTCTGCAATCTGCCAAATAGACCATGAAATTATTTTTTACGTTACTTGGACATCAATGGAAGGAAAAAATCAGATCGCCATTCTGGCAGAAGAATATTATTCTCAATATACTTCTGGGTCTTCTGGGCCTTTATCTCATTGTCATGTTTGCCTCAGTTGGTTTTATGGCCGATGAAATTATCGGTGAGATATATAAAGGCAAGGATATAGTTGAAGCATTCACTGGCTTGTTGTTTTATTATTTTGCTCTTGACCTATTCCTGAGATTCCTGTTTCAACCAGTCCCGGTAATGTCGATCATGCCTTATCTTACTCTGCCGGTTAAAAAAGGAACACTGTTACATCTTCCGCTGATTAAAACCCTGCCCGGTTTTTTTAATCTGATAGCACTGCTGCTTCTGCTTCCTTTTTACTTTAAGGTTATATGCCATGTGGCAGCTCCGGGAATAGCGACGGCATGGCTCATTACTCTGTTGTCACTCATAACCACAAATAATTTTCTTGGCTTCCTGTTAAAGAAATATATGATAAAACGGCCGATATTAATTATTGGACTGTTTTTGCTTCTAATTGGAGTCTTTTATTTCGATCTTAAAGGACAATTGCCTGTTTCAGAATACTTTAACTCAACTATCGGTCATATCACGGGATCGCCTTTTTTATTTGTTCTTCCGGTATTTATGGCAATTCTTACATATGGACTTGCATACTGGCTGCTTAAGAAAAATTCATATCTTGAAGAGAAAAGAACAGCAAACAGAAGAATTTCTTCAAATCTGTCATTTTTATCAAGGTATGGAGAGACGGGAAGCCTTATGCGGATTGAGCTGAAAATGATTTTCAGAAACAAGCGCCCCAAATCAATGATCTTTCTTACAATTTTATTCATGTTTTATGGATTCATCTTCTACAATCCGGATTTGAAAGATCACGGAATAAATTTCCTTTTTGCCGGTGTCTTTCTGACATCAGTTTCGTCAATGTTTCACGGACAGTTTGTTTTTCAGTGGGAGAGTTCCTTCTTTGATGCATTCATGGCAAACAAAGTAACCGCGGTTAATTACATAAAGTCGAAGTATTGGCTGTTCGCAGCACTAAATCTTATCACTTATCTTGTCAGTCTTCTGTATGGATTTTTAGACCCTAAAATCGTATTTATTAACACAGCCCTTTTTATTTTTAATACCGGAGTATCTTCAATGATCCTTCTCTTCTTCGGTACATGGTACAGGTCACGTATGGATCTGGATAAATCGCCATTTATGAATTATCAGGGTGCAAGTGTTATGCAGTATCTGCTGATGCTGCCTCTGTTCGGTATACCTGTACTGACATATTTGCTTTTCAAAATTTTCGGCAACCCTGAATATTGTTATTATGTCCTGGCTGTTCTGGGGATTTTTGGAATTATTTTCAATGAGTACCTGTTACGACTTATTGCCGGATTGTTCATAAGAAATAAGTACAGAATGGCAGCAGGGTTCAGACTTAAATAGAAAAAAATGATAGAGTTAAAAAATATAAGAAAGATTTACGGCAAAAAGACAGCTCTGAAAGTTGACAGCCTGGTAATAGGAGTTCGTGAATGTGTAGGGCTTGTAGGTAATAATGGCGCAGGTAAAACCACTACACTGAGCCTTATCCTTGATCTTATTGAGCCAACACAGGGCTTTATAACCTCAAAGGGAGAACAGGTTTCGAAGAGAGACGATTGGAAAAGTTATACAGGATCATTTCTGAGTGAGAGCTTTCTGATTCCCTTTCTTACTCCTGTTGAGTATTTAGAGTTCATTGGAGGATTGCATGGTCTGAACAGCCAGGATGTAAAAAATTTCCTGAGGGAGAATGAGGGTTTTTATAATGAGGATATAAATACCAGGAAATTCATCCGCGAGCTTTCATCAGGGAACAGAAATAAAGTAGGAATACTTGCGGCCATGTTGTGGAAGCCTGAGATTTTATTGCTGGATGAGCCCTTTGCTAATCTTGATCCGACATCGCAGTCATGGCTTAAATTCAATCTGAAGAAGCTAAATGTCGAGGGCGTCACAATGCTTATCTCAAGTCATGACCTGAATCATATTTCAGAGATCAGTACAAGGGTTTTACTATTGGAGGAGGGATCAGTTATCAAAGATATTAAGACCAATACTGAGACATTGCATGAGCTGGAATCTTATTTCAGAGTTAGTTAGTCGGCGGTTCCTTTTTCACTCTTAACTGCTTCCACACTTTTGCCTTCTGCCTTTTCCCTTTTGCCTTTTTATTGAGTACCTTTGTCTGTTATTTTTCAGAAACGATTTCACTTGTATGGCTGCCAACAGAAGATTGCCATCATGGCTTAAAATGCAGAGAGCAAGCGGGGAGAGCTACACAATGGTGAAGCACCTTGTCGAGGATAATCACCTCCACACAATATGCACAAGCGGCAATTGCCCTAATATAGGAGAATGCTGGAATGCCGGCACGGCTACTCTTATGATACTTGGTGACATCTGTACTCGCTCATGCAGCTTCTGTGGTACAACAACGGGCAAGCCACTGGCAGCTGACTCCGGGGAGCCGGAAAGAGTTGCCTCTGTTGTTAAGATGATGGGATTGAAGCACTGCGTTATCACCTCTGTTGACCGCGATGATCTTAGTGACGGAGGTGCTCAGCACTGGGCTGATACCATCAACTGGATAAAAAAAGTGAATCCGCATGTGACAATTGAGACACTGATACCTGATTTCGGGGGTAACCTTAATAGTGTTGACAAGGTTATTGATGCCGGACCTGATGTGATATCACACAATATTGAGACTGTCAGACGGTTGACCCCTCAAATAAGATCTGTAGCCAGGTATGACATAAGCCTGAAGGTTCTGAATCACATTTCATCAAAAGGAAAGGTGACGAAGTCTGGTATTATGCTGGGGTTAGGTGAAACTGAAGAAGAAGTCATGGATGCATTAAAAGACCTCAGGTCTTCAGGTTGCGATATTGTAACCATTGGTCAATACCTGGCTCCAAGCCTTAAACATATGGCTGTTGTTGATTACATCACCCCGGAGAAATTCGAGGATTACAGGATCAGGGCGCTGGAATTAGGTTTCAGAAATGTTGAGAGCAGTCCACTGGTGCGAAGTTCATTTCATGCTGAAAGGCACGTAGACAAGCCTGGGGTGAAGAGCAGAGATCTTACCGTTCCGGACAGTTCTGGTCATGGAGGACCGGAGACTGGCACCAGGGTTATCCTTGATGATCTGGGATGCAAAGACTATAAAGAGACATGGGAATATCAGGAGCACTTCTTTAAGGCCAAGGTAAAGGAGAAAAATGGTAAAGATTCAAGTGTTACACCTAACAGGCTTATCTTTGTAGAACATAACCATGTTTATACTCTAGGCAAGAGCGGTTCAGAACAAAACCTGCTTCTGGACTATATTCAGTTAAAAGCGAAAGATGCAATATTTTACCATATTGACAGGGGAGGTGACATAACCTACCATGGCCCGGGGCAGCTGGTTGGCTACCCTATATTTGATATTGAAGAAATGGGACTTGGATTAAAAGAATATATAAACCTGCTTGAAGAATCGGTTATACAATGTATAAGTCTTTATGGTATAACCGGTGAGCGCCTTGATGGTGCTACTGGTGTATGGATTGATGCAGGTATTGCAGATAAGGCAAGAAAAATTTGTGCTATAGGAGTAAGAGCCAGCAGATTTATTACGATGCACGGCTTTGCTCTGAACGTTAATACAGACCTCTCATACTTTAATCATATCAATCCTTGCGGTTTCACCGACAAAGGTGTTACCAGCATTGCTAAGGAAACAGGTAAGGAGATGAAGATGAGTGAAATAAAAGAAGATATGAGTAACACAATGAGGGAGGTCTTCGGATATGATTATTACTAAAAATCAATATAATGGAAAAAAGGTGGCTCTTCAAAGAGAAGGGCGACGAGGCTGTGGCCAGGCTCCTGGCTGCAGAGATGGCAGTGCCAGTAAGCGTCGTCAATCTCATGGTGCAGCGCGGCATCACAAATGCCCGCCAGGCTGAGGATTTCTTTAATCCCTCACTAAAATCTCTTCATGATCCCTTCCTTATGAAGGACATGAATAAGGCTGTAGACAGAATATCGACAGCGATTGACAGAAACGAAAAAATCCTTGTTTACGGTGACTATGATGTTGACGGTACAACTTCCGTAGCTATGCTGTATTCATTTCTTCGTGAACGGCATACAAGTCTTGATTACTACATCCCTGACAGATACCATGAAGGTTATGGACTATCAATGAAAGGCGTTGATTATGCAGCTGCCAACAGCTGTCGCCTGATAATTGCTCTTGATTGTGGTATCAAGGCGGTTGATAAGGTGAAGTACGCTAAATCAAAAGGTATTGACATCATAATCTGTGATCATCATCTGCCGGGTGATGAACCTCCTGATGCTGTTGCTGTGCTCGATCCGAAACAACCGGATTGTAACTACCCTTATAAAGAACTTTCGGGATGCGGTGTGGGCTTTAAACTGATGCAGGCTTATTGTAAGCTGCATGATATCTCTTTTGATAAAATACTTCCATACCTTGACCTGGTAGCAGTGAGCATTGGGTCCGATATCGTCCCTATGACAGGGGAAAACAGAATCCTTGCATATTTCGGATTGCAGCAACTTAATGATTCACCTCGCCTTGGCTTCCTGAAGATAATTGAGAAAGCCAAAATCCGGATGCCGCTTGCGGTTGAAGATATTGTTTTCCGTATAGGCCCGCGAATTAATGCTGCAGGCAGGATGGAATCAGGCAGCAAGGCAGTAGAGCTGCTTGTTTCCACGGATCCTGAGTCTGCTCTGGCAATCTGTGATAACATTGACAAGAGTAATGATGACCGACGTAAGAAAGACACAGAAATAACATCACAGGCACGCCGTATGGTCAGTGAAGATCATCGAATGAACAATGCCAGAACTACAGTCCTCTTTCATCAGGGCTGGCATAAAGGAGTGATTGGCATTGTAGCTTCAAGATTAATAGAGACATATTACAGGCCTACTGTTATTCTGACTGAGTCAAAGGATGGTTATGCAACCGGGTCAGCCCGCAGTGTGCCAGGCTACGACCTGTATCAGGCAATTGAATCATGCTCTGACCTTTTAGAAAGCTTCGGGGGTCACATGTTTGCTGCTGGTCTTACCCTGAAACAGGAGAATCTCGATTCATTTCGCAACAGGTTCGAGAAATTTGTGAGTGAAACAATTAAAGAAGAGCATCTTTTGCCTTCCATAAATGTAGATGAGGAGATACCTCTTGAAGATATTAATATGGATTTCTTCAGGCATATTGAGAAGTTTCAGCCTTTTGGGCCCGATAATATGGCTCCGGTATTTGTTTCAAGAAGAATAAAGACACTGACATGTCATCCTGTGGGTAATAATGGAATGCACCTGAGACTGGTATTTGCAAGACAGAATATGGACCCGGTTGGTGCAATAGCTTTCGGGCAATCAGATACCATAGAATTGTTCAAAGAGGCAGGTGGAGTAGTGGATATTGCCTATTCCATTGAACTTAATGAGTTTAAGGGCAAAACAAGCATTCAGCTGAATATCAAGGATATTAAAGCTTAAACAAGGCAAAAGGCAAAAGACAAAAGACAAAAGGCAAAAGTTGAGGTTGAGAGGAAACCTTATAATACAGACTACTTATGCCTTATGCCCTGTGCCTTATGCCTTTCAATAAAAAAAAACTTGACTTTCCCTTAGATCGGGTTTAACTTTATATTGTTATTATGTCTCGATATGCTGCGGCTATCTGCGGTTGTATTGCTATTGTGCTTTATTACTGCCGGTTTGCATGCCGGTGATCCATTGTTTGTGCCTTATGGAGCTGATAAAACAGGCATGGCTTTCGCCTCCGTGGCATCGCCTGATCACTGGGCCAGTTTTCATAACCAGGCACTGATGACAGGTTGCACCGGATTCTCAGCCGGTCTTTCTCTGGAATCAAAATTCATGGTTGCTGAAATGTCTTCCAATGCAATTTCGGTTATTGTACCCGGAGGCCCGACACCCCTAGGATTCATTGCTTCGCATTTCGGCAACAGACAGTATTCATTGTTCTTCACCGGAATAGGCAGCGCTGTCAGACTGACAGATGACATTTCACTGGGTATTCAGGCTGATTATATATATCAAAATGGGATTGACGCCTATAAGGATGTCAGTCATATTACCTTTGAAACCGGGTTATTTATAAGAATTAATTCTCAGCTTTGTGCAGGGCTGCATACGGTAAATCCAATCACCACACTTAATTCACTGTCTTCTTCATTGAGGTCCGGTATTTCATGGACCCCTTCTGCCGATTTTCTTTTGTCTGTTGAAGCATCCAAAGTGTCACATGAGCCACTCTCTGTTCATGGCGGATTAAGCTGGATAATGAAAGAGAAACTCGCACTGAGAGCTGGATATATGAGCTCTCCTTCCTCTGTTGCCTTCGGTGTCGGATTCATTTCAGGATCTGTCAGAACTGACCTGGGTTTCCTGTTCAACAACCTGACAGGAGTAACTTCGTCTGTATCTATTACATTTTCAGCTCATTAATATGAAGGTAAAATTTTGCTTACTGGTAGTGCTTCTTTGCTGTTGCCAATATGTCTTAAGCCAGGAAGATTTTGAAGCTGAGTCTGCTGTTACCGCAGACATCATTACCCTTTATGATGAGAATGAGGCAGAAACCGTCATTGAAAACCTTGCCATCCTTTCTGAAAATCCCGTAATGATAAATAGCGGAGATGAGGAAGAGGTTGCCCGCCTCTTCTTCCTGACTGAGTTCCAGGTTAAAGTGCTTGCAGATCATGTTATGCACCACCAGATGATAACAACTATTTATGAAATAGCCACTCTTCCGGGTTTTGACCGCAATACGGCAGTGATGATCTCTCCATATGTGAGCTTGGATGCATCGCCAGAGAGCAAATCTGTAAAAGGAAGCAGTAAAAGCCTGACAGCTATGACCTTTATTAAATTGCCATCTGATAATAATGATGAGACCGGAGTCAGAACCCTTTTACGATACAGGCACAAGGCAGGTACAATATCCTTCGGGATGACGGCTGAGAATGATCCTGGTGAGCAGTATACATTTAAAGATGCCATGGGACCTGATTTTCTTTCAGGGTACTTAATGTATGACGGATCAGGTTTTCTTAAGAGAGTTGTAGCAGGTGATTATTCACTTCGTTTTGGCGAGGGTGTCACGTTTAATAATAACAGCTGGCAAGGATCAAGGCTTGTGTCTCCTTCTTTTATGACGGGCAGGATCGTTGCAGGGCCTTATGCATCAACGGAGGAAAATAACTTTTTCAGGGGCATTGCATGTGTGCTTGGAAAAATTACGAATGGAATTGTACTGTTTGTCTCCTCTAATGACATTGATGCAAGAGTTGCTTATAGTCAGGAAGAAAACTCTTATTTTATATCGAACCTTGTAAAGGGCGGACAGCATAATACAGAATCAGGTTTGGCAGCACGCAATGCTCTGACTGAAAACCTGGCAGGAGTCCATGTCTCAGGTGGTACCGGTCACTTCCGTGGGGGTATAACGGCATCAATGACTCATTTCTCGGTTCCTTTTAAAAATGACACCCTGAATGCAAAGACAATATTTGATTTCAATGGTGACCGGCTCTATAACCTTGGGGCAGACCTGAAGGTTGGCACAGGTAAAATTCTCTTCTTTTCGGAGGCGGCATATAGTATTCCGGGATCATTGGCCGGCATTACAGGAATCAGGGTCACACCTGTGAACAGAATAACTTTCAATCTCCTTGTCCGTCATTATTCCGCCAACTATTATTCATTCCATTCGAAGGCATTCAGCTCAGGTTCGACAGTCTCAAATGAGACCGGGGTAGCCGGCAATATTCATCTTGAAGCGGCACGCCACTTATTCATTAGTGCCGGCGTTGATCTTTACCGCTCTCCATGGATCAGATATCGCTCATCTGCTCCCTCAACCGGCAGCAGAACTGAACTGACCTGTGATTTTTCTCCGGATGATGATCTGAATATGAGACTATCCATTGCCACAACTGACAGAGAATATGATCTTGATGAGGATACAGGCCTGCCTGCTGCTGCACGACAGAGAAGAACGCTTGTATCTGCTCAGTTCCGTTACTCACCCGCTGAAAATATCCGGTTGACCACCAGGGGAATGTATTGTAGCTTACAGGCAAAAAATGAGCGTGGGTACATGTTGAATCAGGATATGTTATTATCAATGAGGCATTTACCCTTCAGGGTATGGTTCAGGTTTTCTCTTTTCAGTACAGGGAGTTATGATACCAGGCTTTATGCCCTTGAAAATGATATGCTTCAGAGCTTCAGTATGCCGGCCCTCTATGGAGAAGGTAGTCGCGCTTATATGATGTTGTCATGGAAACCTTTCAGGAGCATGGAGCTAAGGGTAAAGTACGGGGTAACTGTAAAAAATGAAGGTAACGAACGGGGAATAACAAGGGAATTTAGGATGCAGGGTAAGATTGTATTTTAAGAAGACAAAAGATAAAAGTAAAAAGACAAAAGTGAGGCTCACGGTGCACTTTAACTTTTATCTTGTGCCTTTTATCTTTTATCTTATTTTATGACTTCGAAGATTGTTGACCTTCTTACCTTCTGACCAGCAGAACATGTAAACTGCCTAATTGGTCTTATTCCTGTACTTCACTTCCTTTAACTCTTCATTTGCCTTAATTATTTTCTGTTTAAGGCCTTCCTTGTAAATTATTGTTTTTTGCCTGATGGAGTCATCACCTGTCGCGAGTATTTGCGACGCAAGGATGCCTGCGTTCAGTGCACCGTCAACTGCTACAGTTGCAACGGGTATACCGGGAGGCATCTGAACTATAGCCAGGAGGGCATCCAAACCTTCAAATGAAGCCTTAATAGGTACACCAATGACCGGAATTGGTGTCATGGCAGCTATCACACCAGGCAGATGGGCAGCCATTCCTGCTGCTGCAATAATAACCTTAATTCCGCGTCCAGACGCTTCACGGGCAAAGCGCTCAACCTCTTCAGGAGTCCTGTGGGCAGACAGGGCATTCATCTCAAAGGGTATGTCCATCTCGTCAAGCACCTCAGCAGCTTTTTGCATTACCTTGAGGTCGGAAGTGCTTCCCATGATTATACTTACAAGTGGTTTCATCTGATCTTTTTTATTATTACCGGGTGACGAAGGCAAAAATACGCTTTAAATTTATAATTTCGCACCATCAATCTTTGACACAATGCAGGAGATAACAGTTCTTGACAGGCAATTCTCGGAATATCTCACCGGTGAGGAGATACAGAGCAGGATTACAGCGATGGCTGAAAGAATTACTGAAGATTTGAAAGACAGGGATGTGATGTTCTTCGGAATACTTAACGGCTCTTTTCTTTTTGCTGCTGACTTGTTCAGACAGATTAAAATGGACGCCCAAATCTCTTTCATCAAACTTGCATCATATGATGGAACAAGCAGCTCCGGGAAAATAAAGGAATTGATTGGGTGGAATGAAGACATTACTGATAAGACTGTTATTGTCATTGAAGATATTGTTGATACAGGCAGCACTCTTGAAAGAATAGTCGGAGAGCTGACACTGAGAAAGGCAAAAGAGGTAAGAATAGCAGCGCTGTTATTTAAGCCCGAAGCTTACACAAGAGATATTCCAATAGATTATATAGGTTTTGAAATACCAAATAAGTTTGTTGTCGGATATGGCCTTGATTATGATGGTTATGGCCGACATTACAGTTCAATTTATCAACTTATAAAATAACCCGAAAATGGTAAATGTTTTAATGTTCGGTCCTCCCGGATCAGGAAAAGGTACACAATCAGTTACCCTTGCAGAGAAGTACAATTTGTTGCACCTCTCAACAGGTGACATGCTAAGGGCAGAGATAGCCGCCGGAAGCGATCTCGGTAAAAGAATGTCAGCAATAATGGCTTCAGGTGAGCTTGTACCTGACGAGGTGGTCATTGATATGATTGCAAAAAAAATTGATGCTACTAAGAATAAAGCAGGTTTCATATTTGATGGTTTTCCCCGTACAGTTGAACAGGCTGAAGCATTGCAGTCAATGCTTGGAAAGAGAAAAATGAAAATAGACCAGATGCTGGTACTTGAGGTTGGAGACATAGAACTTATGGACCGCATGAAGAAGAGAGCCCTTGTCTCAGGAAGAGCTGATGACGCTGACGAATCTGTTATTAACAACAGGATAGCAGTATATAGAGCCAAAACCGAGCCAGTGATTGAATACGGAAGAAAAGCCGGGGTATGCCACGAGGTTGACGGTGTTGGATCTATTGATGATATCTTCGGCAGACTTTGCAGACATATTGAAACCATCATCTGAAAGATGGCCGACACCAACTTCGTAGATTATGTAAAGATCTTTGGCCGTTCAGGCAAAGGCGGTGCGGGCTCAACACATCTTCGCCGTGAAAAGTTCATTCCAAAAGGAGGACCTGACGGAGGAGATGGTGGTCGGGGAGGTGACATAATACTGAAGGGCAACGCACAGCTATGGACACTACTGCACCTCAAGTTCCGCAAACATATTTTTGCAGGCCACGGAGGAGCAGGATCAGGCAGTATGAAGACCGGCGCTGACGGAGAGGATGTTATTATTGAGGTGCCCCTGGGTACCATAGCGAAAAATGCAGAAACTGAAGCCGTCCTATTTGAAATTACTAACGACGGAGAAAAGAAAATACTTGTTAAAGGAGGCAGGGGCGGACTTGGCAACACACACTTCAAATCATCAACATTCCAGACTCCCCGCTTTGCGCAGCCAGGTGAACCATCGGTTGAAGGATGGTTCATCCTTGAATTGAAAGTGCTTGCAGATGTAGGTCTCGTGGGCTTTCCTAACGCAGGTAAGTCTACACTTCTTTCAGTAGTAAGTGCAGCACGACCCCGGATTGACAACTACCCCTTTACAACCCTTACTCCTAATCTTGGCATTGTCAGTTACAGGAATGATAAATCATTTGTAATGGCTGACATACCGGGTATTATTGAAGGCGCACATGAAGGCAAAGGACTGGGATACAGGTTCCTGAGACATATTGAAAGAAACTCGGTGCTTCTTTTTATGGTCCCCGCCGACAGCGCCGATATTACTAAAGAGTATAACATACTTGTCAATGAACTCAGGTTGTATAATCCTGAACTACTTGACAAACGCAGGATACTCTCGATAACAAAAACAGATCTGCTTGATAATGAATTAATTGATGCATTGAGGACTACTCTTCCTGATGATATTCCTGTTATTTTCATTTCATCAATTTCCGGCACCGGCATCCTGACACTTAAGGATATGCTCTGGAGAGCAATAACTGATTAACTCATGATTGAACTGGATCGATCACTGTTTCTGACACTTAACTCTATTCACTCACCTTTCTTTGATGAGGTGATGTGGTTTTTTAGCCTGAAGACAGTGTGGATTCCACTTTATCTCTTTATTATTTATCTCCTGGTAAGAAAATACAGGGGCAAAGTATGGATTATTCTTGTTTTTGCTATTATTCTGGTGCTTCTGACTGATCAGGTATCAGTACTGATCAAGAATACGGTAGAAAGACTCCGGCCTTGTCATGAACCTTTAATTGATGGACTTGTGCATATTGTTCGTGGCAAATGTGGAGGCATGTACGGATTTGTTTCATCGCATGCTGCCAATACATTTGGTGTTGCTTCATTTACTGTTCCTCTTGTTCAGAAAAAATGGTATTCGTGGACGATTTTTATATGGGCTGCAATAGTCTCATATTCACGCATTTATCTTGGAGTTCATTACCCTGGTGACATTATTGGCGGTATAATTCTTGGAGTATTTATTGGTTTCGGACTCTCTATTATAGTAAAACAGATCTATAAAAGTCAGAAAAAATGAATGTGCTAGAGACAGTTTGGGTATGGATATCAAGCCTGGTTTTTATACTCCTGGCTTTCCCTGTCGCAGTAATAATGTGGCTTATCTCAGTACCCTTTGACAGACGCCGTCTTCTTAACAATAAATGGATGGTTTTTCAAGGTATAGTGCTTACAAAAATGAATCCTTTCTGGAAAGTCATTGTTGAAGGGAAGGAGAAAATTGATCAGCATAAAGCTTATGTCATTATTCCAAATCACCAGTCTATGCTTGATATTGTTGTTTTCAACAAACTTCATCACAAGCTAAGGTGGGTCTCTAAAGTAGAGATTTTCAAAGTCCCTTTGCTGGGATGGGAGATGAAGATGGTCAAGTATATTGAATTGGAGAGAGGTAATAAGCATAGCGTTCATCAAATGATGGAAAAATGTGCCACATCTTTGCATGACGGCATCTCTGTTGTTATCTTTCCTGAAGGAACAAGATCTCTTACAGGGGCGATAGGCAGATTTAAAAGCGGCGCTTTTCAGCTGGCATTAAAGACCGATAAGCCTCTTCTTCCAGTATTGATAGACGGGACAGGTGATATTTTACCAAAAAGTGGTTTCATTTTCCGGAATCACCGGACAGTCAGGATAAAAGTGCTTGACCCCATCTTTCCTGGTCAGTTTAATACAGGTGACGCTGAAGAACTTGCTGCCAGAACCCAGGTGATGATGGTAAATGCTATGGAAGAACTTAGGGACAGGGCGGCCAGAAGGCTATAAATCAGATATTTAACTGCAAGATTCATACTTATGCAGGTGAAAACTCACACCTGTTGTTGATAAATCAAAAAAAATCACTTTTTCTAAATCTTTATATTTGCCCAAAATTTAAAAAATGTCAGGTAACTATTCTGAAGAGAATATCAAAACCCTGGAGTGGAAAGAGCATATCAGGTTAAG